>JBOFSC010000249.1:0-7411 GCA_051651345.1 Enterobacteriaceae bacterium | reverse complement strand
TATGTTGCTATCGTTAGGTCTTAGTATTTACCCTGTAATGAATTAAAGGTACATCAATGTGTTATGAGCTTAAGTACCTACATATGATCGAGCGCTTTTGCCGTGAAAAAATGTGGAGCCCTTCGGTAGAAATCACTGAACAAGAGCTGTCACGCTGGCAACAGTTTCTGGTGGATGGCGATATTCTGGATGCGCCACTGCCTTATGAAAAGATCGTTAAGAGCGGGCCTTATCACTATGCGCTTGCACAGTTAAAGCAAGCTTCTGTGTAAATCCATACCATCAGGATGATTCCATTATGAATAAAATCATCAACTACTTTAAAAGTTTGTCAGGCAGAATTCTTATTGGCGTGATTCTGGGTATCATCGTCGGTGTTGTATTTGGCGAAAAAGCAGGGCATACGAAAATATTGGGGGATATTTTTCTTAACCTGATGAATATGTGTGTGCCTTTCCTGATATTTGGCTCCGTAGTGATGTCGGTTTCCACCTTTGATTTAAAAGAGTTTCGCTCTATCGGTGGTAGAACCCTGCTCCTGTTTTTAATCACAACCGCAGCGGCTTCATTTTTTTCCGTCGCGGTGGGTGTGGCGCTGCCTTACACGATTGATCAGACGATAGCACAACAAGATATCGCGATGGTGGCGGTCAATAAGATGGGTGTCTCTGAGGTGATTTTGAACTTCTTCCCGAAGAATATTTTCGTCTCATTTTCAACCCCCTTTATTTTGCAGATTATTGTGTTTGCACTTTTTTACGGTATCTCTATTAACCTGTTGATGGAGAGCACGCCGCAGGTTAAGACTCTGTTAGATGCTACTCTGGCTTTTCGCAGTGTGGTAATGAAGATTATTTCACTGGTGATGTATTATGCCCCCGTGGGGATCTTTGGCATTATCGCTTCTACGGTGGGTACCAAAGGTGCGGATTCGATTAAGTCTCTGGGTCTGGTGTTGCTCTATATCACCCTGGTGAATATCGCATTCTTTATCCTGTATACGCTCTATATGTCGCTGCGGTATCGGCTCAGTCTCGCCATGCTATTGACTAAAAGCGCCAGATTGATTGTTTTTGCGGCCACGACCACCTCTACGGCGTTATCCTTGACTGTGGCCATGGAGGATACGAAATATCTGGGTGTAAAAGAGAAGATATCTAACTTTATCCTGCCATTAGGAAGTTCGTTAAATACCAATGGTGGGCCCATTACCAATGTTATTGTGGCTATAGCCACAGTACATCTGTTCCAGATCGATGTGGACACCACTTTCTATATTATGTTGGGGCTCTATGCCACGATTGCCGCATTTGGTAATCCAGGAGTGATCGGTGGGGCGCTGGTGTCGATGATCGTGGTCTTTGATTTGGTCGGTTTACCCCATGAGGCCGCCATGTTGTTCTTTGGGCTGGATGCTTTCTATGCGGTGACCCGAGTGGTTCTCAATATTATGGGGAGTGTCTATTGCTGCATTATGATGGCCCATTCCCGTGGTGAATTTGATCGTGAGACATTTAATACCAGTCTGGATAATTTAATGCTCAGGCGTAGCGAGGCATCGACATGAAAAAGTCTCTGACAGCTATCTTATTTATTACATTCTTGTTGACTGGCATCGGTAGCGTTATGGCTGGCGAGGATGATACACAAGCAAATTATCCCCGCTTTACCCGTCTGAGTACGCAGCAGTTAGTTGATCTGGCCAATCCTCAAAAAATGAGCCGTCGCATATTTTATCAGAAGTTGTCGGTGGGCTCCCATGCGAAATGGTTTGATGCGGTGAAAACAGGGAATTTAGCCCAGGTGAAAAAAATGGCAGAGGGCGGCCAGGATATTGAAGTGCGCGATGAGGCCAGTTTAGGGGAGACAGCATTGGGCTGGGCAGCTTTTATTGGCTATCTGGATATTGTGGAGTATCTGGTAGGGAAAGGGGCTAATCTCTATGCACCGGACGGTGCGGATGTCACCCATGTGCTAAAAGCTGCAGTGGCTGGTGGGCAGGTTGAGGTGATCGAGTTCCTCTATCCATTGATGAAAGAGAAGATCGACCTTAACGAGCAGGATCTCAGCGATGATGAAACATTGCTGATGATGGCCGTGGAGACGGAGCGACTCGGTGTGGTCAAATGGCTACTCAAGCAGAAAGTGGATGTCAATATTGTGGCTGAATTTCTGGCTACAGATGCTTTGGGGATAGCCTGTCGCCGCAATGATAAGGTGATGAAACAGTTGCTGATCGATGCCGGTGCGATTCATTACAAAACCGGTAAAGCCAGTTGCCCTTAAAAGTCTGTTAGTGATGGCTTGCGCAATTTTTTGAGAGTCTTAAACTGCCTGCATCCATTGGCTGAGAAGAGACTCGCACTGAATGGCCACGATTAAAGATGTTGCGCGACTGGCAGGGGTTTCCATAGCCACCGTATCACGGGTGATCAATCAAAATACTTATGTTCAGCCTGTAACCCGTGAACGGGTCGAAGCTGCGATGCGCAGGCTGAACTATCGGCGTAATGCGGCGGCGGCAGCGCTCGCCACTCGTAGCGGTAATATGCTCGGTTTACTCACCGGTAATTTAAGCGACCCCTTTTTTTCGCGTCTGGCGGAAGGGGTGGAGGCGGTGAGTCGTGCGGTGGGATTTCGCCTGATGGTATGCAGTGGCAGCCATCAGGCAGAGCAGGAGCGCTCTGGGCTTAACTTTCTGATTAACCAAGGCTGTGAAGCTATAGTGGCGCACACGACACGCCTGAGTAGTGATGAGTTGCTGCGTTATGCCGCGCATCTGCCGGCAATGGTCTTGATCAATCGCTATCTGCCCGCGCTGGCCCATCGCTGTATCTGGCTGGATAATATTGGTGCGGCAAAGGCGGCGACTCACTATCTGATCCAGCAAGGGCACCGCCATATCGCCTGTGTGACTGCCGATGTGCAGATAGATGACCGCCGGGATCGTCTGCTGGGTTATCAGCAGGCACTGCATGAAGCTGCGCTCCCCGCCCGGCAAGAGTGGGTGATCAGCGTGCCCTTTAATGAGGAGGGGGGAGAGCGGGCGGCAGAGCAGCTCCTGGCTATCAGACAACCTGTCAGCGCGGTGGTCACTTTCAACGATGTGATGGCGGCCGGTCTGATCCATGTGTTGCATCAGCAGGGAGTGGAGATGCCGCGACAGCTCTCCGTAGTGGGATTTGATGATGTCACTCTGGCGCGCTACCTCTATCCCGCCCTGACGACAATGCACTATCCCATTGAGGCGATGGCCCATCGCGCCGCCCGTCTGGCGTTACAGCTCTATCAGCAGGAAGAACTGAAACCACAGCAAAATGGTTTTCAGGCCCATCTTGTTGCGCGGAATTCTGTGATCCATATCGATAATTGGCGTGCCATGTAAACGTTTACATGGCGAGTCTTTAGCCTTCACATTTCCCTCTTTTGTTTCAGGATAAGCTGCTGACAAGTAGACAAGGGAGAGAGCCATTATGAATAACAAAAAACAACTCAGCTTTACTCTGGCACTGTTGCCTCTGGTATCGATGATCATGCTGTTGGTGCTGGGATATACCTGGCTGGGGCTGCGTATTGAGCCTTTGCTGCTGATTTCCGGCGCGGTGGCGGGATTACTCGCCTGGTGGCAGGGCTACAGCTGGGATGACATTATTCACAGTATTGTCAGTAAGCTGGCTAAGGCGATGCCAGTGATTATGATTCTTATCTGCGTCGGGGGGCTGATCGGCACCTGGATGATCAGCGGGGTGATTCCCTATATGGTTTACTGGGGATTAGTGCTGCTGGATCCACAATATATCCTTGTCGCGGCCTTTTTAATCACCTGCGTGATCTCCCTGTGTACCGGCACCTCTTGGGGCTCTGTGGGGACAGTAGGGGTGGCCATGATGGGCGTTGCCATGGGGCTTGATGTCTCGCTGGCAGCGACGGCCGGTGCCGTGGTATCCGGTGCTTACTTTGGTGATAAGATCTCGCCGTTGTCAGACTCTACCAACTTCGCCGCTATTGTGGCAGATACCAGCCTCTATCCCCATATTCGTCACCTGCTCTATACCACCCTTCCCAGTTTTCTACTGGCGGCGGTGGTGTTTATTATTGCCGGCCATTCGAGTGTCGGCGAAACCGTGACCACGCCGGAGAAATTGCAGCAGATTTTGGATAGCTTAAACAGTCTGTATCATTTTACACCGTGGCTGTTGCTGCCGCCTGCCCTGGTCCTTTGGGGAGCATTGACTAAAAAACCGGTGATTCCCCTGATGTTATCCTCCTGTGTACTGGCGATCCTGATCGCAGTGTTGCTGCAGGGATTTACGGTAAATGATGCGTTTATTGCCTTTATGGATGGCTTCAATATGAGCATGTTCGCCACCCAGGGGGTCAATATTGATGGCATGGTTGCCGATGTTCCGCGTCTGCTTAATCGCGGTGGCCTTTTTTCGATGATGAGTACCATTCTGCTGGTGTTCTGCGCCTTCTCTTTTGCCGGAGCACTGACGCTGACAGGGGCTTTAGATATTGTGGTCAATCGTATTGTGCGCGTGATTCGTAGCACCGGACAACTGATTGCCGCCACGGTGGGCACTACGGTGCTGGTGACTGCCGCCACCTGCGATGGCAAGCTGGCACTGCTGATCCCGGCAGAGCTGTTTCAGGATGTCTATCGGCGTATGGGGCTGGATACCAAAAATCTGTCACGCACTATTGAAGATGCCGGAACGGTGATCGAGCCGCTGATTCCCTGGACTTCCGCTGGCGCTTATATGGCGGGTACTCTCGGTGTATCAACGCTGGATTATCTGCCCTGGGCCATTCAGTGTTATGCCGCGATCTTTTTCGCCTTATTGTACGGCTTTACCGGGTTCGGTATTGCACGCATTGCTAAACCCGCTATGGAAACGACTGGAGAAAGCGCATGAGTGGACAGGATTTTAGCCAAATTATCGACAGACGTCACAGCCAGTCAGTCAAGTGGGATTTTATGGCGCAGTATCTGGGGCTGGAAGGGGATGAGTTGTTACCGATGTGGGTGTCCGATATGGATTTTCGTGCCCCCGATCCGGTATTGCAGGCATTGCAACAGCGTGTAACTCACGGTGTCTTTGGTTACAGCGAACGCGATGATAGCTATTATCAGGCGGCCATTGACTGGTTTGCCGCGCGCCATCAGTTGCTGCTGCAACGCTCATGGTTCTCCACTATTGAGGGGGTGCTACCGGGTCTGGCATTGCTGATTCAGATGTTGTCAGCGCCGGGGGAAGAGGTGGTGATCCAAAGTCCCTGTTATGGATCTTTCAGTAAAATCATTCAGCTAAACGGGCGCAGAGTACTGGATAATCCGTTGCAACAGACTGAGCAAGGCTATCGTATGGATCTGCAGCATCTGGAGCAGCTATTGCGTACACAGCGACCGCCTGTTTTGTTGTTGTGTAATCCCCATAATCCCACCGGGCGTTGTTGGAGCAAGGAGGAGTTGTCAGAGCTGATGACGCTGTGTGAACGCTGGTCTGTCACGGTATTGTCTGATGAGATCTGGGCCGATCTGCTGTTGCCCGGCAGCCATTTTACTTCGGTTCTCCACCTGGCGCAGAACTATGCATGTCCTGTTGTTGCAGCAACCTCGGCCAGTAAAACCTTTGCCCTCTCTTCCTTGCGTATTGCCAATTTCCTGATCCCGGATCAGGGGCTGCGTAGTCGTTTTCAGCAGCGTCTGAATGCCCATGGACTGGATGTTTTCAATGTGATGGCGATGAGCGCAGCGACAGCGGCTTATCAGCAGGGGTCGCAGTGGCTGGATAATCTGCTGATCTATCTGGCGGATAACCGTCGTGCTCTGGCCGCTGTTCTGGCTGACCCAGGTTGCCGTTTACGCCTGCTACCTGCGGAAGGTACTTATCTGGCCTGGGTGGATTGTCGCGATTTAGGGCTGGATGATGCCACCTTACAGCAGCACTTGATTGAAAAAACCGGGATCGTTCCCTCTATGGGGCTGGGTTTTGGTGCTCTGGGCAGTGGTTTTATTCGCCTAAATCTGGGCTGCCCGCGACCAGTACTCCTGGAGGCGGCGCATAAGCTGTTTAGTCTGGGTTAAGCGATTCAGTGGCTGTCAAACCACGATGGAAGTTAAAATTCTCTTTTTGCTCTTTTGCTGGGGAGCAACGCTGGCAGGTGAACCAGTAAAAAACATTGCTTATATTATCATCTTTGTTAATGTTCTTATTTATAGTTGCTTAATAATTATCACCGCTAATCATAAGGTCATATCGATGAACATTGTTTCACTCTCTTATTGTGCCAGGGTTTTCCCGAGAATTGTTTCGCTTCTGCTCTTTGTCACATTTTGCAGTTCAGCGCAGGAACGCGGTGTCATTAAGAGCTGTTCTGTACCAGAAACACTGACAGAATACCCTTTGTTGATGCATGACTCTGAAGCCTATTCGCCCAGTAATCCTAATGCGGGAATACTGTATAAAATGATATTTTATCCTGATAATACTTATAGATACGTTATCATGGACAGTGGGAAAACGTATAATGGTTCTTATTCGTATCGAAAAATCACAGACTCAATTGGCTTGATTGAAGCGGAAGAAATCTTTGAAACGCAGAAAACTCACTATAAGATTGTGTTACTTTGCGAGAATACATTGTTCGGTACTTATGCATATCAACAGCAAAACGGAGTAGGAGGACATAGAAACAATAGTGGACGCTACTATGTTGAGCACACCAGTAGCAAGGTCCATTAATTAAGGCGGTATTGTACTTACTCTCTCCTGTGTGGCTACGGATGGCCCATCCACTTGATAGCTTTGGTTGAATCAGCAGATTTATTGATTGTCAAACCAGCTTTGCAGGATAATCACGGCTGAGGTGGAGTCAACACGGCCTTTGTTGAGGGCGCGGTAGCCCCCTTCAGTAAACAGGCGTGAGCGGGCTTCGACACTGCTCAGGCGCTCATCATGCAGCTCTACCTGCAGGCCAAAACGGCCATGCAGGCGAGCGGCAAACTTGCGTGCCATGGCTGTGAGTAGTTGTTCGCTGCCATCCATATTGAGCGGTAAGCCCACCACCAGCAGATTTGGCTGCCACTCCTGCAGTAACTTTTGCACCTGCAGCCAGTCGGGCTTGCCATCATTGGCCTTAAGGGCACTCAAGGGCCGGGCGGTGGCAGTGACCTCCTGACCGATGGCGACACCGATGCTGGTGGTACCGAAATCAAATGCCATAATGGTGCGGTAACTCATCAGGCGTGTCCTGCTTCCGGCACCATTTTGTGCATCTCGATCCCCAGCTTTCTGGCCGCTTTGTGCCAGCGCTCTGCAATGGAAGTGTGGAACAAAATAGCGGCATCGGCTTCTACGGTCAGCCAGGCGTTATCCAGTAACTCACTTTCCAGTTGCCCCGGCTGCCA
>JBOFSC010000248.1:0-2834 GCA_051651345.1 Enterobacteriaceae bacterium | reverse complement strand
ACTGGCGTTACCGACCCTGGTGACCATAGATGTGGCAGCATCACTAAGACTCATTTTGCCAATGCCCGGAATATCAACTTCTTTATTCTGCAGGGCAATCAGCTCCTTCAAATTTTGATTATTACCCGCCCCTTCTTTATCAGAGGAGAGCGCCAGCTCATCTGGCTTCAGTTTATTGACCTTCAATAGCGCTTTCGGATCCGAAGGATCAAATACAAACAGCGGCTTACCTGGGTTACCATTCAGATCAAACCCTTTGCCTAACTGGTTGTTGAACTCCTCAGCCAGTGACTCGGCCATACCGTAGAGCGTATCCTCCATCTCTTTTAGCGTGCCGCTTTCATAATCATATAGCGCACCCAGAGAGCCACCACAGTCCATACCCAACTTATAAGTTGTGTTAACAAACTGCAGCTCCAGTTTCTGTTCGCCGGAGGCGGAATCCGACAACTTAAAAGTGGCCGCTGTATCGCCTGTAACGATAGGGTGTCCGGATGGCATGGTGATGGTATAGCTACCGTTACTCTCCTGCGCCACCCGGATATCCATCTTGCCACTCAGCTCTTTCACCAGTTGATCGCGCTCATCGCGCAAGGTACTGGTATCGGCCCCTTTGGCTTCCAGTTCGGTGATTTGCTTGTTGTATTGCGCCAGGTTGCTGCTGAGGCGATTAACATCCTGCATGCCAGCATCGCGCTGTTGGCGAATATCGTTCTTCTGTCTGCTGATAAAGTCACTGACGTTATTGATACGCATCGCCAGAGAGTTGGCTTCGCTCAGAATCAGAGAGCGATGCGCCACAGAACCGGGCTGATCATCAGCTGAGTTCAGGGCGTTGAAGAACTTGTTAAGACCGGCATTAATCCCACTGTTTTCTTCCGCCAGCACGGATTCCAGCGGATCAAAAAAACGTTGTCCGGTGGTGTAATATTGGCTGGGACTGTTAGCAAACCACTCCTGGGCCACCAGGAACTGATCGCTGATACGGCGAATTGAAGTGACTTCCACTCCGTTACCCACACCTAAACGGTTAATATCACCGATGGCCTGTTGCTCAACCCTGCGCCGGCTATACCCCACTGTTTGCTGGTTTGCCATGTTCATCGCGGTAGTGCTGAGGTGCAGCCTTGCTGCCTGTGCACCGGTGAAACCGATATTGACCATTCTCATGGGTAAAATCTCCCGTGGACCCTTATTGTTCTTACTATTTATTTATGCTGTCTATTAAAAGCGACCACAATAACCGTCAGCTTAAATTTGTTTTTAATTGTCCGCTCCTCCCCCTGGCAAGGGGGAGGTAATGCAACTTACTTCTTTGCCACTTTAGGCCCCAGTTGTTGCACCAGCAGATCCGCGATACCGCTACTGCGCTGGGAGGCCAGAGTTTGCGCCAGTTCATCATCATAGAGATCGCGCATCACCCGCTGCTGGCGGCTGTTAAACGGGCTGTCTTCATCCGAGATAGCATCCGCTGTCTTGCGCATCTGCTTTAACATCGTGCGCAAAAAAAGTGCCTCAAACTGGACCGCAGCCTGCTCCAGGTTCTGCGGCTTAATGCGACCTTCCGGTGCGGCGGACAGCGCCGACATGGAGGAATGATTGATCGCGGAATTGTTGATTGCATTAACCATCATCGCTCCTTAAATCACTACCAATTCTGCTTCCAGCGCGCCTGCTTCATGCAGAGCCTGAAGAATGGCCATCGTATCATCCGGGGAAGCGCCGATACTGTTGAGGGTATTGACGATAGTGCGCAAACTGGTGCCTGCCGGGACGGTAACCATCTGCCCTTTACCACGATTGACTGAGATATCACTCTCCGGTGTCACCACCGTTTCACCACCAGACAAAGGATTCGGCTGGCTGACCCGGCTGCTTTCGCGGATACTGACGGTCAGATTGCCATGGGATACCGCAGCAGCATGGACCACCACCCCTTCACCCACCACCACAGTACCGGTGCGGGCATTAAACACCACCCGGGGCGGCTGCTTGCCTTCAGTGATGGTCAGGTCTTCCAGCATGGACATAAAGGCCACCCGCTGTGATGCCCCCTGTGGCGCGACAACGGCAATATTGGTGGCACTCTGGGCCGCCGCCGTTTTATCACCGAACGCTTCATTGATCGCCACAGCAATATTGTTAGCCGTTTTAAAACTGGGTCGCTTCAGGTTCAACATCACTACATTGTTGTTGTTAAAATCAGAAGGGATCTCCTTTTCGATGCTGGCCCCATTGGGAACCCGGCCCACCGTCGGTGTATTCACCGTGATACTGGAACCGCTCTCGCCGGAAGCTTTAAATCCGCCCACGACCACGTTGCCCTGCGCCAGTGCGTACACCTCACCGTCAGCGCCCCGTAACTGAGTCAGTAACAGGGTACCGCCACGCAGGCTTTTGGCATCCCCAATAGAGGAGACCGTCACATCGATAGTTTGACCACGGGCATACATGGCAGGCAGAGTCGCGCTGAGGGCCACCGCCGCCACATTTTTCAATTTAGGGTCGATCTTCGCAGGTAACTGCACGCCAAACTGGCGCAACATATTGGTCACCGACTGGCTGGTAAACTTGACCTGATTCTTATCACCGGTCCCATCCAGACCCACCACCAGACTATACCCCACCAACTGATTGCCCCTGACCCCCTGAATATCTACCAGCGCGCCCAGACGTTGGGCGACGGAGGAAGTACTGAGCAATACTCCGCTAAGCAGCAGGGTAAAAACAGACAACAACTTTTTCATTCGTCTCACTTCACAATATCCCTGGCTCCCCGATTAAATGGGGAAAATAGGATGATTAAAGAACTGGGTCAGCCAGCCTGCCGTATT
>JBOFSC010000247.1:0-2307 GCA_051651345.1 Enterobacteriaceae bacterium | reverse complement strand
AAGGCTCTGTGCCCATATCCAGTCCGGTGGCTTGCGCCTCTTGCCTTGCAAGACTCTCCGTCAGAATACCGCCACCACAGCCCACATCCAGCACGTTCTTGCCAAAGAGGCCGTTACTGTGCTGCAGAATATAGTGCAGGCGCAGAGGATTCACCTGATGCAAGGGTTTAAAGTCACCTTCAAGATCCCACCAGCGGGTCGCCATCTCAGCAAATTTCGCTATTTCCTGTTGATCCACATTTTGCTGGCTGAAAGTTTGGCTGTTGTCGGCCACGTCGGTAACCCCCTTTGTCCTGTAGAGGCCAGCAGTTTACTTAACTGTCACGCTGGCTGCAACCTGGACTTGTGATAGCTGGAAGTGTTTTGCACTAACGAAATAACTTGCTCTCACATCCTTGCGAGAGGGAATAATATTCTCCTGTTTAGATAACTTTTTTGTTGCGCAGTGCACTGACCTCCTCCTGACTCATTTCCAGCAGCCCGGTTAATATCTCATCGGTATGTTGCCCCAGCAGCGGGGGGGCGGTCAGGTACTCAATCGGTGTCTCCGAATAATTAATTGGGTTAGCGACGGTAGGCACCGTGCCGGATAAGGGATGCGGTATATGCCTCAGCATATTGCGGTATATGACTTGAGGGTTGTTAAAAACTTGCTCCATATTATTGATAGGCCCACAGGGAATATCATAGGGCTGTATACGTGCAATCCACTCTTCCACGCTGGCGGTATCAAATATTTTTTGTAACTCAGCGGCGATGGTTGCATAGTTACTGACTCGGATCATGTTGGTCGGGTAACGGACTGCCAGCTCAGGGCAGCCTAACACGTCACAGAGACGCTTAAATTGACCATCATTGGCGGCAGTCACTATAAACTCTCCGTCGTTGGCATTGAATACTTGGTATGGCATCACATTGGGGTGTGCATTGCCAGTCCGTATGGGTACCACACCAGTGCAAAGGTAATTCATTTCCATGTTGGCGGTCATCGCCACAAGCACATCCAACAGGCTTAAATCGATATATTGGCCAATACCTGTTTGATTTCGATGGATAAGTGCTGCCAGGATAGCAATATTGGCGTACAGTCCTGTCATGATATCCGTGACGGCCACCCCCACTTTTTGCGGCCCACCGCCGGGTTTGTCATCCCTCTCTCCGGTGATGCTCATTAAACCGCCCATCCCTTGTGCAATAAAATCGTAACCAGGCAGATGGGCCATAGGGCCGTTTTGACCAAACCCAGTGATGGAGCAATAGATCAGGCGCGGGTTGATTTTTTTTAAGTCATCATAGGAAAGACCGTAACGAGCCATATCGCCGACTTTGTAGTTTTCAATAAACACATCGCTCTTGCAGGCCAGGGCTCGAATAATATCTTGTCCCTCTTTGCTGGCTATGTTGACCGTGATAGATTTTTTTCCCCGGTTGATGGAGAGGTAGTAAGCTCCCTCACTGGTGTCATCGCCGTTTTTATCATGCAGAAATGGCGGTGCAAAACTGCGGGTGTCATCACCTTTGACCGGGCGTTCAGCTTTAATGACTTCTGCGCCTAAGTCAGCGAACGTCTGAGTAGCCCAGGGGCCCGCAAGAATACGCGTAAGATCTAATACTCGAATACCAGAAAGAATAGTCGACATTATATAAATACCTGATTGGTTAAACGCGTTCGATAATAACTGCCAGACCTTGTCCGACACCGATACATAAACTGATCACGGCGTAACGTCCCCCACGCCGCTGTAGTTCACGCGCAGTGCTCAGCGCTAAACGGGCACCGCTCGCCCCCAGTGGATGTCCAACGGCGATCGCTCCCCCGTTAGGGTTTACGCGCGCATCGTCAACAGCCACCCCGAGTAAATGAAGACAGCCCAGCATCTGGCTTGAAAATGCTTCATTAATTTCGATGATGTCCATATCGTTTAAGGTCAGGTTGGCGCGTTGTAAGGCTTTGGGAATCGCATAAGCGGGGCCGGTTCCCATCAGACGGGGCTGAACGCCGACGCTGGCACCGGCGAGGATCCTGGCCATGGGCTTGATACCGGCTTTTTCGCCTGCGGCTCTGTCCCCGATAAAGAGAACAGCGGCACCATCATTGATGCCTGATGCATTTCCGGCTGTAGTCACACCACCAGGAAACAGGGGGGATAAGCATGAAAGTGACTCCGGGGTGATTTCCGGTCTGGGGTGTTCATCCTCCGTAAACAGCACAGCTGGCTGCTTGCGGCCACGGCTGACCATCACCGGCATGATTTCATCATCAAAGAAACCGGAGGCTTTGGCAGCAGCATATTTTTGTTGTGAACG
>JBOFSC010000246.1:0-4997 GCA_051651345.1 Enterobacteriaceae bacterium | reverse complement strand
AGTGGCTGGAACCGGGTACCCTTGTTGTTATGGCCGGTATGGTTGGCAGCAATGTAGGCTGGAAAAATGCCCCTTATCTGCCTTGTCCGGTGGCGTTGCCGCAGATAGCCCATCATCTGGCTCCGGTGCAGGATAATATCTGGATCGTCCCCGGCCTGAGCGTTAATGATGCAGATAATCATGATGTGATGCGGGGTGAAGAGACCCAAGTACTGGGCGCATGGCAGTTGCAACCCGCCGAGCTCTATATTATGCCCGGCACCCATTGTAAGTGGGTGGCGCTACAGGAGGATAAAATCACCACCTTCCACACCTCTATGACCGGGGAACTGCATTATCTTCTGCTTAATCACTCCCTTATCGGCGCGGGCTTACCTGCTCAATCCCCTGACTGGCCTCTCTTTTTGCAGGGGCTGGAGCGCGGCCTTCAGGATGATCGTATTCTGTCCCGCCTGTTTGAGGTGCGGGCCGCTCAACTGCTGGCGCAGCTCAATCCGGCCAGTGTCAGCGAGTTTCTGTCTGGTCTGTTGATTGGCTGTGAGGTGGCGGAAATGAGCCGCTATTTTATCCCGTCCGGCAAAGTGACGCTGATCGCGGATTCTGTTATGGCGCAACGTTATCAGGCTGCACTGGAGCGGATGGGCATTAACAGCAGCCTCATCTCTGCAGATGAGGCCCTGCAAGCTGGCATAAGGAGTATTGTTGATGAACTGGCAAAATAAACTGCCCCTGATTGCGATTTTACGTGGTATCACTCCGGGCGAAGTGCTGAGCCATGTAGAAGCTCTGTTGCACGCGGGCTTTGAAGCTATCGAAGTCCCCACCAACTCCCCCGACTGGCAACAGAGCATCGCCCTGCTCAATCAAAACTTTGCTCAGGATGCCCTTATCGGTGCCGGGACTGTTTTGCAGCCCGCTATGGTGGATCAACTGGCAGAGGTGGGCGGCAAACTGGTGGTAACGCCCAATATCTCCCCTGCGGTGATTCGCCGGGCCAGAGAGCGGGATATGATGGTGTGCGCCGGGTTTATGACTGCAACAGAAGCCTTTACGGCGCTGGATGCCGGGGCACAAAGTCTGAAACTGTTTCCCTCCTCCTCTCTCGGTCCTGATTATATTAAAGCGTTAAAGGCAGTAATCCCCGCCAGCGTAACGCTTTTTGCTGTTGGAGGGGTCACGCCACAGAACCTGTCTGACTATCTGCACGCGGGCTGTACAGGTGCCGGGCTTGGCAGCGATCTGTATCGTGCCGGACAAGGTCCTGAGCGGACTGCACAACAGGCTAAAGCCTTTATCAACGCTTTCAGGGAATATCACGCGAAATAAGGAGAGAATGCATGCTGACTTATCACCTCATTCCCCGGGATCAACAAAAAACTGCGCAATGGGCGGGTGGCACCACCACTGAGCTCTCTATTTATCCCGCTGACAGCCTCTATAGCGAGCGCAATTTTTCGCTACGCCTCTCCAGTGCCACTGTGGTGCTGGACTCCTCAGAGTTTACCCCTCTGGCGGGCTATACCCGACACATTATGCTGCTGGAAGGCGAGATGCGTCTGTCACATCAGGGCCACCATGAAATCTCACTGCCCCGGTTTGGTACCGACTGTTTCGAAGGTGCCTGGCAGACCACCTCATATGGCAAATGCACCGATTTTAATTTGATGCTGGCCGCTGGCTGGGAAGGTCAATTAACGACGCTACGAGCCGGGCACACCTCCCCCTGGCATAGCTGCTCTCAGTTAACCGGTTTTTATTGCCTGGTGGATCACTGCCAGTTGATCCTTGCGCAGAAGGGTCAAGCCGCAAGGGAGATCTCATTGCAGAAGGGAGATTTTTTCTCTATTCCTCCCCAGGCAGGCGGGGCAGAGTATCAGCTTAGCTTGCAGGGAGAGAATGAGGCGGAAGGTCAATCCACTCCCTGTGTGGTCTATGCGGCAGCATGGCCAGTTTCAGGTAGATAACAGCTTCAAATCGCGTAACAGAGGATGCCATCCAGGTTAGCAGACCGTGCGCAGCATGGATGCTGCGCCCGAGCCTCCAGGATGGATTTACGGCGAGTCTGCTAACCTGGATGGCATCCTCTGTTCCAGAACCAAAGTTGAGTGACTGACCATTACCCGGAGAAAATTTTTCTCTTTTATAAAAAAAGTGCTCCTGAAAAGGCAAACCTTTTCTATCCGCAACCGTGTATTTTTTACACTCTGTACCAGGCTGATTGATTAGAGTAGGTAAGCATGATGACAAAAGAGAATAACACCAGCAGTTTCAATAACATGATTAAATGGCTTAAACGCGAAGTAAAACCCGCTTTAGGCTGTACAGAACCTATTGCCATCGCGTTTGCCGCCGCCACTGCCGCTCAACACCGTCTGGGGGAGATTGTGCGCATTGAGGGCGAAATATCCAATAACCTGTATAAGAATGCCAACGGGGTGATGATTCCGGGTGTCGACGGTTGCGGTGTCGAACTGGCTGCCGCGATCGGTGCTATCGGTGGAGATACCTCCCTCGGTTTGGAAGTATTAAAAAATATTACTCCATTTCAGGTGGAGCAGGCAAAAGCCCTGGTGGAGCAATCGGCGGTCACCCTGCGCCATGTAGACAGTGAGAACTTTATCTATGTGGATCTCACTCTGTACAGCGCAGACAATAAGTGTCGGGTGATTATCCAGGAGCAGCATATCAATGTGACAGATATCTTTGTTGATGATATTGCACTGCCGCTAGAAAAGAGTGTTTCTGAGCAGAGTGATGAGGGCCACCTGACCACCTTCTCTGTCGAAGAGGCGTTTCAATTTATCAATGAGGTTAACTGGCAGGATATCGCTTTTATGGAAGAAGCAGTACGCCTCAATAGCGCCCTGTCTGATCTCGGTAAAAGCCGACCTTATGGTCTGAATGTCAACGGAACGCTGCGTCAGGCAATTGCGGATGGTTTTGCCAGCGATGATTTAATCAATAAAATTGTTATTGATGCCACTGCGGCTTCCGATGCCCGGATGGGGGGAGCCAGTGCGCCCGCCATGAGTAATTACGGTTCGGGTAATCAGGGTATTACCGCCACCATGCCCGTCGTCACCATGGCACAATTCCTGGGCAGTGAGCGGGAAGAGATGGTGCGCGCGGTGACGCTTTCTCATCTGGTGGCGATTTCTATCCACTCCCGTTATACCCGCCTGTCGGCATTATGCGCCGTCACCACTGCGGCCATGGGATCGGCGGCGGGTATCGTCTGGCTGCTGACCAAAGATTACACCATTGCCAGCAACGCGATTAAAAATATGATCGGTGATATCAGTGGCATTATGTGTGATGGTGCCTCCAACAGTTGTGCTTTAAAAGTGTCAACTGCGGTGTCATGTACCATCAAGTCTGCTTTGCTGGCGAAAAATAATCATGTTGTCAGCAGTAAGGATGGCATCGTCAGTCAGGATATTGAGCAGTCCATTAATGACTTATGCCAATTGGTGCTGTCACCTATGCAACAGGTGGATAAGCAAATCATACAGATCGTTTCCGATAAGGCCTACACCCTAAGTATGTCGAGTTGCGGCTAAATAATTTTTAGGCCGATTGCCATCAGTTAAACGTATTCTTCCCTGAGCTGCTGTTCACGACCAGCGTGATACGGACAACTCAGGGCTTCTTTTCCTTATCGGCTTAATACAACTCGCCCCCGCCACTGGCGGCCAGATAACTGCCGGTAAGATAAGCCGCATCATCGCTGGCATAAAACGCGATAGTGCGGGCAATATCTTCTGGTCGACCAATGCGGCCTAATGGTATTTGGCTGGCAACGTACTGTTTTGCCTCTTCCGGCATAAACGCTGTCGAGTCGGTATCGGTCAATCCGGGAGCCACAATATTGGCACAGATGCCATCGCGGCCCATTTCCTGAGCGATATAACGCACAAAGGTATTCAGGGCACCTTTTGAGACGCCATGGGCAATAAAATTCTCACCTGGCTGATGGCTAAGGCTGCTGGAAACATAGATCAATCTGCCATATTTTTGCCGCTGCATATGAGGCAATGCCAGCTGGGTGGCGATAAAAGCACACTGCAACTCATCGTGGGTTTTTTGAATAAACTCCGGCCACGCCATTTGGGCGAAAGGCTTCATCGCAAAAGAGAGACCGGCATTATGCACCATGATATCCAGGCGCCCATAGGTTTTAACCGTTTGTTCAACCAGCGCCCCCATCTGCTCCTGAGAGCGGGCATCCGCCTGAATAGCCAGACCCTTACCCCCCGCCTGTTGAATAGAATCCAGGACATCTTCTGCAGCAGCCTGGTTGGCGGCATAATTAATCACCACATTAGCGCCTCGTTGAGCCAGAAGTCGCGCTGTGGCGGCACCAATACCGCGGCTGGCACCGGTTATAATTGCTGTTTTTCCACTTAACATAACATTTCCTTATTCAGAGTGATCCCAAGAGGGAAAAGGAGTTTAAAAGAACGCCTCTGTTTAATTGCATCAAGAAGTATAAGATCATGGTATCAGGTCAAACCATATTTAATGGATCAAAAAGTGACCAATCAACAAGGGAAGAGTAAACTACTTGCGGTTTTATCCTATTTACCTGCTTCAGGATCTTCCCGTTATGCGAAAAAAGACCATTTCACTGATTTTTATCACTCTCATTGCCACTATTACTCTGCCATTAAAAGCGGCAGGTCTCTCTACGGATGAACAAAAGATGGTGGACTACATCAATGGGCATATGGGTGAGGCCACCGCACTGGTTCAACAACTGGCGGAGATCAA
Source organism: Enterobacteriaceae bacterium (assembly GCA_051651345.1). Classification (GTDB taxonomy): domain Bacteria; phylum Pseudomonadota; class Gammaproteobacteria; order Enterobacterales; family JBOFSC01; genus JBOFSC01. Next base: position 227 of record JBOFSC010000246.1, on the reverse strand, counting down.
TAGTGGGACGATGAATTTCCCCGGTGTCAGAAAGGTCGCTGACTCTCTCGCTCCCGCATTGTCACAACTGGGATTTGCGACCCAATGGATCAATCATATGTAGGTACTTAAGCTCATAACACATTGATGTACCTTTAATTCATTACAGGGTAAATACTAAGACCTAACGATAGCAACATACTTTTCTGATCTCGCCTGGGATGAGCTCGTTGACCATGAGTCGCAAA
>JBOFSC010000245.1:0-2545 GCA_051651345.1 Enterobacteriaceae bacterium | reverse complement strand
AGATACGTCCCTGTAGGCTCGTGGTCGGCATCCCTGCCTCTCACGGTCTGCTAACCTGCATAGCACCCACTGCTCCGGAGCCAAAGAGATGTCTATCAGGAACAGTTTATTTAGCTGCGCTGACGTGGCTTACTGGCTGGCAGGCGGATAAGTTGCTTATCACTGGGCCGCCAGATAACCAATACTTTACCAATTTGCTGTACGGCTGCCGCGCTAACCTTCTGACAGATCTGCTGCAGCGCTTCGCTGCGCGCTTCACGCTCCTCTCCGGCGACACGAATCTTAATCAGTTCATGTGTATTCAGGCTGAGATCAATTTCACGCAGTACCGACTCAGTCAGGCCATTATTGCCTATCATCACAACCGGGTTAAGGTGATGTGCCAGGCCTTGCAGATAGCGGCGCTGGAAAGGTTTTAGTTCAGTTTTCATAATGTGACAACGTATAAAAATAAACGCGCATTCTACCTTAACCGGGCTAACAGATAAACTGCTTAAAACGCCTGGGACATCGGCAAACAGCTGACGTCCCCCACATTTCATTTCAGTAACTGTTTCACTTCAGTAACTGTTTCTCCAGCCAGGCGGTAAACTCTGGCGGGGCCGCTTTCAGGCTGTTGGAGCCCCGTGTGATGGTGGCGATACCGGTGTTGAGTTGTTGCTTCAGCTCGCGCTGACTCAGTTGCCCACGCAACAACTCCTGCACGATACGAACACGGGTGCCGAAGACCTCTCTCTCATCCGGGGTCAGAATAAGTTGCATTAACGGCTCCTCCATTCCATCCCCGATAGCCTGACGTAACAGTTGTTGCCATAACTGCCACTCTTGCTGGCGTTGTTTGCGATTGCTCAATATCTGCGCCCCCATTCTGTATCCGTTAACAGTTGTAACGGTTGCTGCATGAAATAACGGTAAAAAAGATCGTACGCCAGCACATTTTTCACGTAGTTGCGGGTCTCCAGAAAAGGGATGCTTTCGATAAACGCAATGGCATCCACTCTGCCCGCACTGTTATCGAGCCAGCGATTAACCCGCGAAGGACCTGCATTATAGGCAATCGCGGCAAAAATACGATTTTGGTCAAACAGGTGGTAAACGTGTCCCAGATAGGTGGTTCCCACCTTAATATTGGTTTCCGGATTAGTCAGTTGCGATACATGGGTATAATCGTCGAGGCCATACATTTTTGCAATGCTGGTTGCCGTTTTCGGCATCAATTGCATCAGCCCCATGGCCCCGGCCGAGGATTGCGCTTTAGGATTCCAGGCGCTCTCCTGACGGGCTATCGCCATGGCATAGGCCACCGGCAGCCCTTTAGTACTCGTCTGGGTGCGGAACTCTTCCCGCCAGGCCAGAGGGAAACGCTCTTCCAGATGATCCCATAATTTGGCAGTGATCGTCGCCTGCACCGAGAGATCGGCCCAGTTCTGTTCAAAAGCATAACGGGCCAGCGCCTCCTGCTGCGGTGGAGAACTGTGTGACACCAGGTTACGCCACTCACTCAGCGCCAGATTATCCATACGCCAGTACATCAGCTCCCGTACCCGGGCCAGTTCCGCACTCTGACGTAACTGCGCATCCGGTCGGGTCGCTTTACTGATCTTCAGGGGATAGGGCAGATTTAATTTCTGTGCCGCCGCCATGGGATAAAAACCGCGCCGCTGCATCAGGGTATGCAGCATTTTCTCTCCGGCATGACGCTCCCCTTTCTCCAGCAGTACCACCGCACGCCAGTAGATCCACTCATCTTTATCCCGGGCTTCAACCGGCAAGCGCTCCAGCCATTTCGCCAGCCCGGTTCTCTCCCCTGAGCCGATAGCCATACGCAGACGACGCTCCACCAGCGCTTCATGGTGGCTGCGTTCCACCACACGATCACGCCACTGCGCCTGCTGCGAAGTCACCGTGTTATTCATCCATTGCAGGGCGACGCTCTCTTCCAGTTGCAGACGCTGCTCATGGTCCATCCGTTGTGCCCGCGCCACGTTATGCAATGCGGCATAGGCTTTGTCGCTGTTCTGGCGCGCCAGTTGCTGAAAAGCAATAATGCTGATATTTCGGCTAAACGGCGTGGGCCCGGTGCTGCGGGCAAATTTTTCCACCTCGGCCGGTTTGCTGTACAGCGCTGTTAGCGATTTCACCAGGGTTTTATCATGGGCCGGTAGCTGTTTAAGCAGATAGTTGATCAGGCCCGTATTGCCCTCAGCAAAGGCCAGCTCCGCACGGGCCAGAATAGCCTGTTCCGTCATTTTACCGGCGCTGCGCCAGGCATCGAACAGCTTATCGCAACTGTCGGGTAGCGATTTACCATTGCGCCAAATTTCATCAGCACCCTTCCAGGCCTCTGCCGCCTGACCGGTCATCACCCGGGCATAGTAGTAATTACAGCGCGCGCCCATCGCCTGTGGCGGCTGGGGTGAAAACTGTAGTAATTCGTTCCAGGACTGACGCTGCGCCAGTTCATTAATAAAGCGGGAGGTCAGCGTGCGTACCGGTGGCAGCGTCGGATGACTATTGATAAACCCTTGTACTGTGGCGAGGGATA
>JBOFSC010000244.1:0-3650 GCA_051651345.1 Enterobacteriaceae bacterium | reverse complement strand
AGCAGGGCATACAAGGGGGCTCCGCTGTTTTTACTAATGGTAGACAGACTGCCTGGCAGCCGGTTATCACGGGCCATACTGAAAATCAACCGGGCGGAAGCCGCCTGACCGACCATGGCGGCAAATGCGGCTCCCACCGCTTTCATCAGCGCCAGACTGGTCCCCAACCACTGCCCCAGCCTCTCATTTACTATCACATAATAGGCTTTACCCTGCATGGCAGGATTCTGCGCCAGATACTCCGGTGTCATCGGGGAGAGCAGAGCGGCAATATAGGTTTGTAATATAAACAATAATCCGGCAACAATCAGACAGGTCAGGGTTGCTTTGCCAATCCACTCTTTTTTACCGGCATTCTCTTCAGCAAAGGTGGCGATAGCATCGAAACCCAGATAGGAGAGCACGGCTATTGAGACGGCGTTAAAGATAGCTCCCCAGCTAAAGATCCCCAGACCGGTGAAGGGAGATAGCAGAGGTCGGTTAATCCCCACCTGCCACAGTAGAATCACACCTGCGACCAGAACCATTATCAGAATGATCACCTCGATAATCAGCACCGCCATCGTGATGCGGGCAGAGCGTTTCACACCGAGCAGATTCAGGGAGGTGGTGAGCAGCACAGCGGCCAGGGTCCAGATCCAGACCGGTACCTCAGGGAAAATCACATTAAGGGAGATCCCGGTAAACAGATAAGCCACAGCGGGAATAAACAGATAATCCAGCAGGATAATCCAGCCCACCAGAAATCCAGCCTGAGAGTTCAGTCCGGCCGAAGCATAGGCATATACCGCGCCGGCATTAGGCACTGCCTTTGACATATGGCTATAGGAGAGGGCAGTAAACGCCATCACCCCTGTTGCCACCAAATAGACCATCCCCACGGCACCGTGACTGGCGGCATCGAGGACACCAAACAGATTTACGGCGGCGGCAGGGCCGATAAACAGCAGCCCCAGGATAAACAGATCGCGAAAACATAAGCTACGATGAAGTTGTGGCATAAGACGATCCTTGAATTATTGTTAGTATCATTAACAGCGATTGTAGCCAGAACCCACACAGGGAGTTATAACAATTCATTGTTATTTAAACGTTATCGTTATATCGGCTGCATGAATGGGTATTGTGAAGTCCGTATCTGGTAAGAGAGCGTGATTCCCCTATCTATCTCCCTGATGCGGTGATATAATGCTGCGCCCCGAACATGTGGGGAGAGTTTAGGTGCCTTAAAATCAAGGCCCTGGTAGTTGACATTAGCGGAGCACTAACATGATCCAAGAACAGACTATGCTGGATGTGGCGGACAATTCCGGCGCACGTCGCGTAATGTGTATCAAGGTTCTGGGTGGCTCACATCGCCGCTATGCGGCAGTCGGTGACATCATCAAGATTACCATCAAAGAAGCAATTCCCCGTGGTAAGGTGAAGAAAGGCGACGTGCTGAAAGCGGTTGTGGTGCGCACCAAGAAGGGCGTTCGTCGTCCGGACGGTTCTGTCATTCGCTTCGATGGCAATGCCTGTGTGGTTCTGAACAACACCACAGAGCAACCCATCGGTACTCGTATTTTTGGGCCGGTAACTCGCGAACTGCGTAATGAAAAGTTCATGAAGATTATCTCTCTGGCACCAGAAGTACTATAAGGAGCGAATCATGGCAGCGAAAATCCGTCGTGATGACGAAGTTATCGTGCTAACGGGTAAAGATAAGCGTAAGCGCGGTAAAGTAAAAGAAGTTCTCTCTACCGGTAAGGTTGTGGTTGAGGGAATTAATCTGGTTAAGAAACATCAGAAGCCGGTTCCGGCGATGAATCAACCAGGTGGCATCGTTGAGAAAGAAGCAGCACTGCCGATTTCCAACGTCGCTATTTATAATACGGCAACCGGCAAGGCTGACCGTGTGGGTTTTAGAGTTGAAGACGGCAAAAAAGTCCGTGTTTTCAAGTCTACTAATGAACTAATCAAGTAATTGGAGTAGTGTGCGATGGCGAAACTGCATGATTACTACAAAACTGAAGTAGTCAAACAATTAATGAACGAGTTTGGCTACCATTCTGTCATGCAAGTCCCTCGGATCGAGAAGATCACCCTGAATATGGGTGTGGGTGAGGCGGTAGCTGATAAAAAACTGCTGGATAACGCATCAGCAGATTTAGCGGCTATCACAGGGCAGAAGCCCTTAGTCACCAAAGCGCGCAAGTCAGTTGCGGGCTTCAAAATCCGTCAGGGATATCCGATAGGTTGTAAAGTAACTCTGCGTGGCGAACGCATGTGGGAGTTTTTCGAGAGACTGATCTCGATAGCTATGCCCCGTATCCGTGACTTTCGTGGGATGAACCCCAAGTCATTTGACGGCCAGGGCAACTACAGCATGGGTGTTCGTGAGCAGATCATCTTCCCGGAAATCGACTATGACAAAGTCGATCGTGTTCGTGGTCTGGATATTACCATTACCACTTCCGCGCAAAACGATGATGAAGGCCGTGCTCTGCTGGCTGCCTTTAGCTTCCCGTTCCGCAAGTAAGGCAGGGTTACGAAATGGCTAAACAATCCATGAAAGCACGCGAAGTCAAGCGTGCAAAATTAGCTGATAAGTTCTTTGCTCGTCGCATGGAACTGAAAGCGATTATCTCTAACGTCAATGCATCTGACGAAGACCGTTGGAGTGCAGTTCTGAAATTGCAGACTCTTCCGCGTGATTCAAGCCCCAGCCGTCAGCGTAACCGCTGCCGCCAGACAGGACGCCCACACGGTGTTCTGCGTAAGTTTGGGTTAAGCCGTATGAAGGTGCGGGAATCTGCCATGCGTGGTGAAATTCCTGGCCTTAAGAAAGCAAGCTGGTAATTGTAAGCATTGGATCACGGGAGTAACGAGAATGAGCATGCAAGATCCGATCGCGGACATGCTGACCCGCATTCGTAATGGTCAGGCCGCGAACAAAGTTTCGGTAGTAATGCCTTCCTCCAGACTGAAAGTGGCAATTGCCAACGTGCTGAAGGAAGAAGGCTATATAGAAGCAGTTAAAGTTGTAGAAGGCACCAAGCCCGAGTTAGAACTGGTATTAAAGTACTATCGGGGCAAGCCGGTGGTGGAGAGCATCCAACGTGTCAGCCGTCCTGGCCTGCGCATCTATAGAAGAAAAGATGAGCTGCCTAAGGTTATGGCTGGTCTGGGTATTGCTGTCGTGTCCACCTCTAAAGGTGTCATGACTGATCGTGCCGCCCGCCATGCTGGTCTTGGTGGCGAGATCATCTGCTACGTCGCATAACTGGAGGAAAAGATGTCACGTGTTGCAAAAGCACCCATCGCGATTCCTGCCGGCGTAGAGATCAAACTCAACGGTCAGGTAATTACGGTCAAGGGTAAAAACGGCGAGCTGAGTCGTACCATCCATGATGCTGTCGCAGTAAATCAGGCTGAGAGCAAGCTGACTTTCGCACCGCGCGAAGGTTTTGTTGATGGCTGGGCTCAGGCGGGAACCACCCGTTCACTGGTTGACGCGATGGTAACAGGTGTTACCGAAGGCTTTACCAAAAAGCTTCAATTGGTTGGTGTGGGCTTTCGTGCCGCAATCAAAGGCAATGTGGTTAACTTAAGTATTGGTTATTCACATCCGGTGGATCATGAACTGCCTCAAGGTATTACGGCAGAGT
>JBOFSC010000243.1:0-4113 GCA_051651345.1 Enterobacteriaceae bacterium | reverse complement strand
CTGTGATCCTGCCTTACACTTTCCCTTTGAGTCATACCAATTATCATATTAGTAAACTAGACTTGTTATTAAGCAATTCGCTATAACAATTTTGCTCTGTTTGTTCAGTCTATTTTTGTCATATCCGGGGATGAGAAAGAGAATCCGTACGTGGCAGTAATGGCTTTTCAGGTGGGGCCAGGGTAAACAAAGTTAATATATATCAATATAATAACTATGGAATGGAACTGGACATGAAAAGATATCTGACCTACATCGCTGAACCGGATGTGAAAAAGAAAGACGCCTCATTAAACTATTATGAGGTGGATTATTTTAATGAAACAGCCACCACACTCACCCTTCGACTCTGCAGAAACCGTAAACAGTCTACGGAATTTGATGAATTGGTTGAAGATCTCTTCTACTTTAGTCAAATGACCGATAAGCTGGAAATCAAAGCCTTCAGCCGCGATGGCCGCTACCGCCTGATCACAATCAAATACAAATACAGATAGCATCTATACCCAAAGTATTTCGAGTTGTGGCCAGGCGGCAAGTAAATTCAGGCGATGAGCATACATCAGTATGTGATTCGACTGGATTTGCGCAGCCAACGACGTCACAACTTGAAAGACGAAGGGGATAGGGGTGGAGGCACTGCCAGCGACATCCCGGCACACACATCTCCTGTTGCGGCTGCTTCCTTCCGGACCTGACCGAGTTCACAGGTTAGCGTTGCGGGAGAACCAACAGGCCTCCATAGAGGACCTCTCCTGCGAGAGGGGGGCATTATGCTGTATGGGTGCTTGAATTGCAAGGTGATACTTAACCTTGTGATCCTTAACCTCCCAGCGCATGGACCAGCCAAAGTGCGATACCGGGGATAAATACCAACAGCAGAATACGCACTAAATCCGATAACAGGAAAGGCACAACGCCCCAGGCGGTTTCCCGCATGGGGACATCCCGCGCCAGCTTGTTGATCACATACAAATTCATCCCTACGGGAGGGTGTACCAGGCCTATCTCCACCACCATCAGGGCCAGAATGCCAAACCAGATGGATTTATCGCTGTGTGACAGACCGTAAAAATCCAGTTCCATGATCATTGGATAGAAAATCGGGATAGTTAACAGGATCATCGCCAATGAATCCATCACGCAGCCCAGCAGAATATAAACCAGGATAATGGAGAGCAGGATTAGCACAGGGGGACGGCCACTGGCACCGATCCACTGCGCCAGCTCCGTGGGCAGTTGTGACAGCGCCATCGCCACATTGAGCATATCGGCACCGATTAGCACCAAAAAGATCATGGCGGTGGCATGTGCGGCCCCCAGAATACTTTTTCTAATACCTTCAATACCCATACCGCCACTGGCGATAGCTAGTATGGCGCAGGAGGCCGCGCCTATGGAGGCCGCTTCCGTGGGATTGGCCCAGCCGCCATAAATGCCGATAATCACCACCAGAAAGACAAAGATAATGGGGATCACGCCCAGCTGCATTTTCAGCACTTCACGCCAGGGCCGCTTCTTGCCGACGGGTCCGGCTTCCGGATGACGGGTGACAATGATCCGAATCACCAGCAGATAGCCCAGGGCGGCAATAATGCCGGGGATCACCGCCGCAACAAACAGCTTGCCGATGGACTCCTGGGTCAGAACGGCATAAATCACCAGGGGAACCGAAGGGGGGATCAAAATCCCCAAAGTGCCGCTGGCCGCCAGGGTGGCGGTAGCCAGTTTACCGGAGTACCCGTGCGCCCGTAATTCGGGCAAGGCCACCTGCCCCATGGTGGCCGCGGTGGCAAGGGAAGAGCCGCAGATAGCCCCAAAAGCAGCGCATGCGGCGGTACTGGCCATGGCAAGGCCGCCGCGCCAGTGGCCGATCAGACTGCCTGCCGCCTGAAACAGCATTTTGGACAGCCCCCCATGGGTGGCAAACTGCCCCATCAGAATAAACAGCGGGATCACGGCCAGGTCGTAATTGGATAAGCGGGCATAGGCCAGATTATTCAGTGTAAACAGTAAACCGGTGCTGTCCCCCTGATTCAGCACCAGATAGATCCCGGCCCCGGTGAGAAACATCGCCACGGCAATATGGACCCGCAATACCAACATCAACAGTAACAGCCCTAAGCCGATCAGACTAATCAAGGTTCCGCTGAGCATCTTATTTCTCCTTACTGTGTGCTGTAGCAGCGTAATTCAACATGCGAGCGGGAGCCACTAACAGACACCAGGCCCGATAGAGGGCATTGATCGCCATCAGGGCCAGTCCTGGGATCATCACCAGCATCGGTATCCAAATGGGCAGTGAGACCAGCGGTGTCACTTCGCCGGAGTCATAGCTGTCAAAGACCTGCAGCCACGAGCGCCAGGTGAGTGACAGGGCCATCAGGGTTAACAAGAGTTCGGCGATAAAATCGAGACAGCGCTTACTTTGCGGCCGAATATTTTCCGTGAAAAAGTCCACCTTTAGATGCTCGCCCAATAGGGTGCAGTAAGGTAAAAACGCCGCTGTCGCTGCGGCGGCACCGGCCTGCATCAGCTCAATATCGCCGTTAACAGGCCCAAACCCCAGCTTGCGCCCGATAATGGAGATCAGCGACATGATGATCAGAACGATAAACAGCAGACCGCCCGAATAGGCCATCCAGCGAGAAGCCAGGGATAACAGGCGGCCAAAAGGGGTCGGCGAAGCTTGATAGGGCGGTATTCCCATGGGTTGGGCCATAGTATTTTACTCCCTGGTCAAGGTTGTTCACTGGCCCATTGGCGCACTGTATCCAGCATCACTCGCCCATCCATGCCCTTTTGTTTCATGGTGGCAATCCACTCCTCCTCCACCGGCCGAGCCAGCTCACGCATCTTTTGATACTCTTCGGCGGAAAATGTCGTAATTTGATTACCGACGGCTATCACTTTTTGCCGGGCAACTTCGCCCTCCTGGTCCCAAACCTTACCAAAGGCCTCTACCAGTGGCAGACCACTACTCTGGTCAATGGCGTTTTTAACCACATCCGGCAGGGAATCAAATTTACGTTTATTCATCAACACCACCAGCACCGTGGAGCCGGGGTAGGGCTGACCTTCAGGGGGAACCGCATGAAAACGCGACACTTCATCCAGTTTGGTGGGCAACACCACCTCCCAGGTGCCCATAGCGCCATCGATCACCCCCTTCGCCATGGCTTCGGTGATCTGTCCCGGCGGCATAGCGACGGCAGAAGAGCCTAAAGAGGCCAGGGTTTTAGCGATTAAACGGTTAGAGCTACGCAGTTTAAGCCCCTGCCAGTCATCGGCGCGGGTCAGGGATTTTTTAGCGGTATGCACCGCCAGGCCACCGTCATTGTAAACCGCCAGCACCTTATATTGTTTAAACTCATCCTGAGCATATTGCTGATAAAACAGCCAGGAGGCACGGCTGCCACGACGGGAGTCGGGAATGATAAAAGGCAGCTCTAAGGTTTCAATGATCGGAAAGCGCCCCGCTGAGTAGCTGGGGGCGGTCCAGACAATATCGGCGATACCATTTCTCACCTGATCGACCAACTGCGAGGGCGTTCCCCCCAGTTGCATCGCGGGATAGAACTGACATTTAACCATATTATTCGCTGCCTGGCGCAAGGCATCACACCAGGGTTGCAACACTTTCTGCTGCGCCGCCGAGCCGGAAGGCAAAAAGTGCGCAATTTTCAGCACCGTCTCTTTTTCAGCCCGGCTGACGGAAGAGAGCAGTGACAGCCCCAGTGCAGCAGTAATTATGATCAACTTTTTTTTCATGGCAATTCCCTGCAAATGGTTAACATTCTGACGAACATTAATTAGATAATATGTTAATGAAGTCAATAAAAACGTTAACATTGCGTGATCGAGATAACGTTATTGTTTGCGGATAAAGGAGGGTAAGCCTGTTTAAAGGCGCTGTTGTGCCAGAGAGATTCGGTTAGAGCGGGGATATCGTTAATATATTGATAGTTGGGGTTGGTCATATGTAGGTACTTAAGCTCATAACACATTGATGTACCTTTAATTCATTACAGGGTAAATACTAAGACCTAACGATAGCAACATACTTTTCTGATCTCGCCTGGGATGAGCTCGTTGACCATGAGTCGCAAAAAA
>JBOFSC010000242.1:0-2221 GCA_051651345.1 Enterobacteriaceae bacterium | reverse complement strand
TAGGTGCTGTGGTTGTGTTGGTTGTTTTGGCGAATGATCATTTGATCATGATCACAGCACACTTTCCACTCTTTTTTCTAAAAATACGTCATTTTTTCTATCGTTATCAGTTGGTTGATCCTAAAGATCCTACGTATATGTCGTTACTACCTTCTCGTTGATATCATCGAGCAGTTCCTGCAAATAAATTGCCACATCCAGGGATGGAAACGACTGCGCAGGTGACGTATTAAATATCATAAAGCGTAAAACATCCTCACATAGTAAGGAGAGTTTATATACGGTTTCCAAACCTGCCTGATACCTGTTAATGCTGTGTTCCAGGATAACCAAGTCTGCGCCATTCTTATCACGTTGCCATATTCGCAAGTGGTCATGATCCCAATGCGGCGTATCATAAATAAGATGGGCATGAATGATCGTTCCTGCTTTATCGACAAAGGATAAATCCACATTGCGTTGCCGCTGAACATTGACAAAACTACTGTATCCGGTAACCGGCACTTCTCCCAGTGTTGCGGTTAACAAAACGCTATCCAGCACCGCAGGCCCGGAAATAGAAAAATCTGACCTTGCACCCAGTACCTGCTCCAATTTAATGCCCTCAGAATGCGGGCAGATCCAGTTGATCAAATCAAGGGCGTGAATAATTTCACTGCTCACGCCACAAGTTGGCCGATAGTCGTTAATACGGTCCTTGCCCCAATAAAAATGGGCGCGAACGAGGGACCAGTTTTGCTGATGTACTTTCTCCTTAAGCCGTCTGGTCACTTCCGAATAGCGCTCTACAAGATCCAAAGCAAACCCCCTGATCTGCGCCAATCCGCTGCATGCTTCTCGCCAGCGATCCCCTTGTGTGGCCAGCGGCTTTTCACAAATGACGAATCCTGTGTAGCCCTTCAATTCTTGCAGAACGGCAAAGTGAGTACAGTAAAAGGAGCGCGCAAAGGAATCAGCCGATCCCGCCAGGAAATCTTAGGAGTAGAGGGCAGTTTGTTGGACTGAAATGCGACGCCCAGGGCGGCAATAATCCCCAGGATGGCAATCAGGCCGATGGTCCAGCGCCAGCCAAATCCACTGGCGATTAACAGTCCAATGGGAACGCCCAGGGCAGTTCCTATACTTAACCCGGCCAGTATTAAAGCCAGGGCTCGCCCCTTTTGCGCCACATCCACCATATTCGCTGCGCATGAAGAGGCCAGTGGCGAATACAAACCAGCTCCCACTCCAGCCACAAGCCGGGCAATAAGCAAGATCGACAGAGAAGGGGACAGCATGGTGAATATCTTACCAATGCTGAAAAGTGTTAACCCTATTAACAATGCGGCTCTCATTGAGTATTTTGATGCGACGGTAACCAATACAGGGGCAGAAATTGCATAAGCCGCAGTAAATACAGCGACTCCCAACCCAACTCCCGCCTGCGTTGTATGCAGATCCTGCGCCATCGATGGCAGCAATCCCGCCAAAACATAAGCATCTAAACCAAGAGCAAAAGCACCGAGTGAGAGCGGCCACAAAAAGCGAAGCATCATAATATGATCCCACTGCATTATTTCGTTTTGTTATAAATAACTTAATGATTATGCTTCATTTTAGAAGTAAGAAAAGCTATTTAATAGATTTTGATAATACGCCTCTACTAAAAATATTCGCAAATACGCTTTTATTATTTGAACAGCAATAAAATGTAAAAATATTGCATAAGCATATCCCTATAAAACATAAAATGGGGGTGGTTGCTGTTAAAATGCATTCTGGTGATGGTGGCCCTGGCTTGCATCAACCGCTATCTGCTGATCCCTCGTCTGGCGTCAGCACCGCAACAGACACAGAAACGTCTGCTCCAATGCTCCCCTCGGGTAAGTTAACATGGCCCCCCATGCATACAGAGCATACTTCTGATCCATGGATAAAAGTAGCTGATTTTCTCATAGATTTCAGGCCAAGAGTCGTGGTTATAACCACGACGTTCGGCAGAACCTCTACTATCAATACCCAGCAAAAGAGGCCCGTTGTTCGTATAGAAGACAAAAGGATCACCTGAGTCGCCCTCCTGCGTCGCCATCGAGGTATTAAAATATCCGGCACAGAATTCTGTTCTTTGATTGACTAAAAAGCCTACTCTTTGACACCGATTGACTGAAACCACAGGTGAGATCATCTTTTGGAGCTTATCCGGCTGAATATGCGGCCGTATCAGCCCGAATCCCATCACTGT
>JBOFSC010000241.1:0-12583 GCA_051651345.1 Enterobacteriaceae bacterium | reverse complement strand
GGCTGTCAACCAGATGACGCAACCGATCCGCCTGCTCAATAATCATTTGTGTATATTCACTCAATGCCGGATCAGGCAGTTCTCGGGCAAGAAGCTGAGCGGCCCCCCGCAACCCACCCAGCGGATTTTTAATTTCATGGGCCAGACCACGCACCAGTTCATTAACGGCCGCCTGCTGTGTCTGTTGTTGCTGCTCCTGACTTAAGCGGCGCTGACTGTCCAGAGGAAAAATCTCCAGTAAAATCGTCCCGTTACCCAGAGGTTGTGCCATCACGGCCACGGTATGCATCTGCCCGGCCACCATCAGCGTCACCTCATTGTCGGTAAACCCGCTGCCTTTCGCCAGGCTGGTCTGCATCAGAGAGATATTGAGGTTATGCCAGGGCAGTAACTCCCCCAGAGAGAGACCATAGAGTTTGCGCGCACTCTGCGCCAGAAGTTGCTGTGCCGCCGGATTAACAAAACGTATCACCAACTGTTCATCCACAATCAGGATACAGTTAATCTGGGCATTGACGATCTGCAGCATATCGGGTTGCATATTGACACCATTTGCACCATTTTGGTGCATTATATCCTCAAAGGGGAACCCGGTGCGAGGATTAAAAAAGGCCCATCCCTTTAGCAGAATGGGCCAGTTTCCACGGCAGTGAAAACGACTCTACAAAACAACTCTTATCTAAAAAAACAACCAAATCAAAAAACAAACAACAAATTAGACACTGTAGTAAAGCTCAAACTCCAGAGGGTGCGGCGTCATACGCACACGTTCAATCTCTTTTTTCTTCAGCGCTAAATAAGCATCGATCATCGTGTTGGAGAACACATTGCCCCGCAACAAAAACTCCCGATTGGCATCAAGACAGTCCAGCGCCTCATCCAGAGAGCCAGCCACTGTCGGAATACCTTTCGCCTCTTCCGGGGGCAGATCGTACAGGTTCTTATCCAGTGCATCTCCGGGATGGGTTTTATTGATAATGCCATCAATTCCCGCCATCAACAGGGCGGCAAAGGCCAGATAGGGATTAGCCGCCGGGTCCGGGAAACGTGCCTCAATGCGGCGCGCCTTGGGATTCGGCACCACAGGAATACGGATGGAGGCGGAACGGTTACGGGCTGAGTAAGCCAGCATCACCGGGGCTTCAAAACCGGGTACCAGACGCTTATAGGAGTTGGTTGTCGGATTGGTAAAGGCATTCAGCGCTTTGGCATGTTTGATAATACCGCCAATATAGAACAGGGCCGTTTCTGACAAACCACCATATTTATCGCCGGAGAATAGGTTAACGCCATTTTTAGCCAGTGACATATGGCAATGCATACCGGAACCGTTATCGCCCACCAGTGGCTTGGGCATAAAAGTCGCTGTCTTGCCAAATACCCGGGCAACATTGTGCACCACATATTTATAGATTTGGATTTCATCCGCTTTTGCAGTCATGGTATTAAAGCGGGTCGCGATTTCATTTTGCCCTGCTGTACCCACCTCATGGTGATGGGCTTCAATTACCAGCCCCATCTCCTCCATCGCCAGACACATGGCGGAACGGATATCCTGAGAGCTGTCCAGAGGTGGCAGGGGCGCATATCCCCCTTTGACTGCTGGCCGGTGCCCTTTATTACCATCCGCATAGGTGGTGCCACTATTCCAGGCCCCTTCAATATCATCAAGATGATAGTAAGAACTGGAGATAGAGTTATGGAAACGAACATCGTCGAACAGGAAAAACTCGGGTTCAGGGCCAAATAACACAGTATCGGCAATCCCCGAGGAGCGCAGATACTCTTCCGCACACTTGGCAATATAGCGTGGGTCACGGTCATAGCCCTGCATAGTCGCCGGTTCCAGCACATCACAACGCAAAATCAACGTCACATCGTCGAAGAAAGGGTCCAGCATCGCTGTGGCGGTGTCCGGCATCAAAATCATGTCTGATTCATCTACTTCTTTCCAGCCCTGAAAGGAGGAGCCATCAAACATCTTACCCTCTTCAAAGAAGCTCTCACTCACCTGATGAGCAGGAATAGTGGCATGGTGCTCTCTTCCCTTACTGTCAGTGAATCGTAAATCAACAAATTTCACCTCGTGATCACTGATCATCGCTAAAATTTCATCAACAGACATAAATGGTCTCCCGGCAGGGTGGATTGTAATACTTCATGACAGAACAAAAGCAATAAGCGGGCCAGAACGAAGTCTTCCCCGCTTTTCACACTTAAAGTGACAGTATAGAATATCTTTTGTACAATTAATGTTCAATAAAAGTGTCGCTCTCTGCTATAATTGCCTCCTTAGTGTGCGTCTCTCTCTCAGATTGCACCATAACAGGGCAATCGTTATTGTAATTAAACCGTGCCGTATTCAGTTGAATTCGTGTACAATTGGGGCAACGGCTCACAAATATCCGCATATACCCTCTGCATTGAATTTAAGGTTGTAAAATACAAATGTCTCAAGAAATAAATAACTTACGCAATATCGCGATCATCGCGCACGTTGACCATGGCAAAACGACCCTGGTCGATAAATTGCTGCAAAAATCCGGTACGCTGGATGCAGAGCGGGGAAATACCGTTGAACGTGTCATGGATTCTGGTGATCTGGAGCGGGAGCGGGGTATCACTATCCTGGCAAAAAATACCGCGATTAACTGGAATGGCTACCGTATCAATATTGTTGATACCCCAGGACACGCAGATTTCGGCGGTGAAGTTGAGCGGGTGCTCTCCATGGTGGATTCCGTATTGCTGCTGGTGGATGCGATGGACGGCCCGATGCCACAAACCCGTTTCGTCACCCAGAAAGCTTTTGCCCATGGCCTGAAGCCTATCGTGGTGATAAACAAAGTGGATCGTCCTGCGGCACGCCCGGACTGGGTTGTGGATCAGGTATTTGATCTGTTTGTTAATCTGGGTGCCACCGACG
The DNA here is from genome assembly GCA_051651345.1 of Enterobacteriaceae bacterium. Classification (GTDB taxonomy): domain Bacteria; phylum Pseudomonadota; class Gammaproteobacteria; order Enterobacterales; family JBOFSC01; genus JBOFSC01. The sequence continues at coordinate 9,657 of JBOFSC010000241.1, read as the reverse complement.
AGCAACTGGATTTCCCCATTATCTACACCTCAGCCCTGAATGGCATCGCCGGTCTGGATCATCATGATATGGCCCAGGATATGACTCCGCTGTTTGAGACTATCGTGCAGCATGTTGCGCCCCCGGATGTGGACCCGGAAGGTCCCTTACAGATGCAGATTTCCCAGCTTGATTACAACAGTTATGTGGGCGTTATCGGTATCGGTCGCATCAAGCGCGGCGTCATTAAATCAGGCCAGCAAGTGGCAATTATTGACAGCAATGGGGATCGCCGTAATGGCAAAGTGGGCCAGGTATTAGGCCATATGGGTCTGCAACGCTATGATGTGGATAAGGCTGAAGCAGGGGATATTATTGCCATCACCGGTTTGGGTGAATTGAATATCTCCGATACCCTTTGCGATACCTCCACGCCTGAAGCGTTACCGCCTCTTAGCGTCGATGAGCCTACCGTCAGTATGTTCTTCTGCGTTAACACCTCTCCTTTCTGTGGCAAGGAGGGTAAGTATGTTACCTCAAGGCAGATCCTGGAGCGGCTGCGCAAAGAGCTGGTACATAACGTTGCCCTGCGGGTTGACGAAACAGAAGATCCGGATGCGTTCCGCGTCTCCGGCCGGGGTGAATTACACCTCTCGGTGCTGATTGAAAATATGCGCCGCGAAGGCTTTGAGCTGGCCGTATCCCGTCCTAAAGTTATTATTCGCGAAATCGACGGACGCAAGCAGGAGCCTTACGAGCAGGTCACCCTGGATATTGAAGAGCAGCATCAGGGCTCCATTATGGAGACCTTAGGCCAGCGCCGTGCCGAACTACGCAATATGCAGCCGGATGGCAAGGGCCGGGTTCGTCTCGACTACATCATTCCCAGCCGTGGCCTGATCGGTTTTCGTACCGATTTTATGACCATGACCTCAGGAACCGGTCTGCTCTACTCCACCTTCAGTCACTATGACGACCTGCAGCCGGGGGAAATTGGTCAGCGTATCAATGGGGTTCTGATCTCCAATGGTACCGGCAAGGCGCTGGCTTATGCGCTATATAACCTGCAGGACCGTGGCAAGCTGTTATTGGGCCATGGGGTAGAGGTCTATGAAGGGCAGATTATCGGTATCCACAATCGCTCCAATGACCTGACAGTTAACTGTCTGATCGGTAAAAAGCTGACTAACGTGCGTGCCTCTGGTACGGATGAAGCGACAACCCTGACGACACCCGTTAAGATGTCCCTGGAACAAGCGCTGGAGTTTATTGATGATGATGAACTGGTGGAGATCACCCCGCAATCTATCCGCTTGCGTAAGCGCTTTTTAACTGAGAATGATCGTAAAAAAGCGAATCGGGTTACTAAGTCTGCTTAGTTTTTATGCCCTCTCCCGCAAGGGGCGCATTAACTCCCTCCCCTGCCAGGGGGAGGAGCTCAACATGTAAACGGAGGCCGTCATGCTGTATATCTTTGACCTGGGTAACGTTATTATCGATATCGATTTTAATCGGGTTTTGGGTGTCTGGAGCCATCTCGGCGGTGTCCCCCTCTCAGTACTGCAAGAGCGGTTTAAGATGGGTGAAGTCTTCCAGCAGCATGAAATTGGGGCCATCAGCGATGAAGAATTTGCCGAGGCCCTGTGTGATGAATTAGGGCTGTCACTCAGTTTTGATCAGTTTAGTACCGGCTGGCAGGCTATTTTCGTCGCTCTGCGCCCTGAAGTGATCACCATTATGCAGACTCTGCGCCAGCAGGGTAAGCGGGTGGTGGTCCTCTCCAATACCAATCGGCTCCATTGCAACTACTGGCCCGCTCACTATCCCGAGGTGGAAGCCGCCGCTGATAAACTCTATCTGTCCCAGAATATCGGTATGCGTAAACCCAATGCGGATATTTATCAGTTTGTTCTACAATCAGAGCAGAGACGCCCGGAAGAAGCTCTGTTCTTTGATGATAATTTGCCTAATATTGAGGCCGCTCGCCGCATGGGCATCGAGAGTATCCATGTGACAGACCGAGAGAGTGTTCCGGCATGGTTTGCCCGGCAGAGCATCACCGCTTGTTAATCCTGGAGCCTGAATGTCAAAATTATCAGCCTGTCTTATCCGCCACCGCGTGTTAAAGCCGCTGGTAAATTACACTCACCTGCTGGTGACCCGCATCCAACAGGACAGATTACCGGTGCTGGCAGGCCATTTGGCTTATGTCTCCCTGTTGTCACTGGTGCCACTGATTACTGTGGTGTTTTCCCTGCTCACCGCCTTTCCGGTGTTTAACGAAATTAGCCTGCAGTTAAAAACGTTTATTTACCATAACTTTATTCCTGCGGCTGGTGAGACGGTTCAAACCTATCTCGACCAGTTTGTTGCCAACTCCAGCAAGATGACCGCCATTGGTATCTGCGGCCTGATAGTGACCTCTCTGTTATTGATCAGCTCCATTGATGGGGCGCTGAATCATATCTGGCGCAGTCAAAGTAAACGCTCTCTGGTATTCTCCTTTGCCGTCTACTGGATGATCCTGACCCTGGGGCCGATTCTGGCCGGGGCCAGCATGGTGATCAGCACCTATATTCTCTCCATGGGCTGGCTGCATGATACTCCGCTGTCACAGCACCTCGATAAATTGCTCAGAAGCCTGCCGTTTCTGCTCTCTTTCGCCGTATTTTGGCTGGTGTACAATCTGGTGCCCACCGTGCGGGTGCGCCTGCGGGATGCCGCCCTCGGCGCCCTGGTTGCAGCTCTCTTTTTTGAGCTGGGCAAAAAATTGTTCGGCCTCTATGTGCAGGCATTCCCCACTTATCAACTGATTTATGGCGTTCTGGCAGTGATTCCTATTCTGTTTGTCTGGATCTATGTCAGTTGGTGCATCGTCCTGTTTGGTGCTGAAATCACCGCCACTCTGGGTGAGTATTGGCGGTTACCCGCAGGTAAGAAACCCTCCCAGGAAGTTAAGGAAGCAATAGAATGATCGCTCTGATTCAAAGGGTCACTGAAGCACAGGTTAAAGTGCAGGAGCATGTTATCGGCAAAATAGGTCCGGGATTACTGATCTTGCTCGGCGTGGAGCAGGAAGATGATGCGAAAAAATCTCAGCGCCTGTGTGAACGGGTGTTGGGTTACCGTATTTTTAGCGATGCCGATAGCAAAATGAACCTCAATGTGCAGCAAGCTGCTGGCAGCGTGCTGGTGGTTTCACAATTTACCCTGACCGCCGATACCCACAAAGGGATGCGGCCGAGTTTTTCCAGCGGCGCCGCACCGGACCAGGCAGAGCATTGGTATCATCACTTTATTCAGGAGTGCCGGGCCAGTGGCATCACAACAGAGAGCGGGCAATTTGCCGCCGATATGCAAATTTCACTGGTGAACGATGGCCCGGTCACCTTCTGGTTGCAGGTTTAATTAAGGCGTCTCACCTGCCGGAGCGTGCTCAACCACACCGGCCTGCATCACCTGATGATAGTTCCCCTTCTCACCCTGTGCCTGTAAAGTCCCATGCAGAGTGGCTTGAAAGGGGATCTGCGCCGCTGCCTCACCCTTTAACTGTAACTGAAATGAGCCCACATCCTGTATCGCCCCGGTTCCCCAGCCCCACTGTTTCAGCAACGCCAGCTCCACTGAGCGCCCGGCCGCGGACAGATGAAAAGGCTGGTTACCCGTTAAGGTCATCTCAACCTTACCCTCCAGCAGGCCACTGTGAACCAGAGCGCTCCATTCGCTGGCCGTGAGTTGCCCGGATGTTGCCTGCAACTTAATCTCCGGTCGCCGCAGATCAACCTTATTAAAGGTGGCATCAAAGGCATTCAGTGATAACTGCCCCTGCCAGAAACCCAATTGCCGGTTATCTGCCAGCAGCAATTGACTTCCATAGCCCCCCAGTTGAGTCAGTTGAAAGGGGAATAGCGGATCGATGGCAATTAATAAATTATTATTGCCGGTAAATTTAGTGATGCTCAGGCACTTTAGCCAGTCAGGTAACGGCTGACGCCACAAACGATACCACTCAAGGGGCAGAGTATACTCAAGGCCCGCCATTTCCAGAGAGTCCAGTTGCAACTCTCTGTTATTCCTTTGCCACCTGCCCTGTGTGCGAATCAAACTATTTTGCCAGTGGGTGGAGAATTGTTTGATTTCAATCCCATTCGGAGAGAGCTGGAGTCTGGCAACCGGATCGGTTAATGCCAGAGAATTGACAATAAAGTTACCGGCGCTGAGATTAACACTCCCCTGCTGGGCACTTAATTTTCCTTGCTTCAACACAACCTGGCTGGTTGAAATATTCAAGTCATTAAATGCCCAGCCGCTGCCCTCCATACGGGCATCCAACAGATCAAAACGATCGATATATAAATCAGGCCACTGGCTGCTCTCCTGCCACAGTTCATGCACCGTTTTATCCGTTTGCCAGCGCACATTGCTGAGCTGCATATTGTTAATTCGCCAGCTGCGATCCGCCTGTTGCCGCGCCTTGCCCGTCAGTGCGCCCTGAGCAATATCCGCGCCAAAATCCTGTACAACCACCAATCCCTTCTCCAGAGCCCCACGCAGGAACAGCTTGTTAACCTCTGTCCCATTGATATGCACTCTGTCGGCGCTCACCTCAAACCGGCTCTCTTTCGCCAGCAGATTCTCCATGGTCGGAGCCCATGGGCTGATACCGGCATCGATATCTGTCCCACTTAACTGCCATTGCGGTGTCCGCCAGTTAAGGGCTATCTTCTTTAATTGCAATTGCTCTGCCCGCACCGGTAACAGAGGCAGGGCCATATCCGTCAGATTGAGCGTGCCTTGTTGCAGCGTCAGCGTCTGTAATTTTGGCCAGCGTAACCAGGAAGCAAAAGCAAAATCCAGCAGCGCGCTTTTGCTGACCACAACAGGCTGATTATCCACAGACAGGGAAAGATCCTGCACCTGAAACTGCATGGGAAAGCGATACTCAATTTTAGCAGCAGAAACCTGATAGCCTGTCTGCCAGGAAACCCATCGACTGATCCAGTTTGCCCCGGTTTGGGTTTGCATAACAAAGTAAAGCACGACACTTGACAGTATCAATAACAGAACCAGGGTAATCAATATTTTAGATAACCATCTCATTTATACGTTTTTACCTTGCCACTGGAAAATGAATAAAGTAGTTTTATGGCGCAAACTTTTGCTTAATGCAAGTCTCAATACTGATAATTGGTATATTCATAATCAAAGGAATACCATTAATGATTAATCTCGATATTTACGGTACCCTGGTGGCTGCCACCTTGGTTCTTTTACTGGGAAGATGGCTGGTCAATCATATCTCTTTCCTGAAAACCTACACCATTCCTGAACCGGTTGCCGGAGGATTGTGTATTGCTCTCCTTTTTCTTCTTGTTAATAAAACAGCAGGCTGGGAGGTCAAGTTTGATCTCTCCTTGCAACAGCCGTTAATGCTCGCCTTTTTCGCTACCATCGGTTTAAACGCTAACCTGAAAAGCCTGGCAAAAGGCGGGGTCGTTCTGGTGCGTTTTCTGTTTGCCGTCGTCGGGTTGTTATTTATACAAAATATCGTCGGTATCAGTCTGGCTAAACTGTTGGATATCAATCCACTGATAGGTTTGTTAGCAGGCTCCATCACCCTTTCCGGCGGGCATGGCACCGGCATTGGCTGGGGTAATAATTTTACTGAAAACTATGGTTTTATCGGTGCAACTGAAGTCGCAATTGCCTGTGCCACCTTTGGTCTGGTGCTGGGGGGATTGATTGGCGGTCCGGTGGCGCGTTATCTGATCAGTCGCTCACCGAACCCCACCGGACAGGGGGAAGACAGCGCTCTTCCTTCTGCTTTTGAAAAACCTGAAGTCGGCCGGGTCATCACCTCCAGAGTCTTTATCGAAACCATCGCGCTGATTGCCATTTGCTTGATGGTGGGCAGTTATCTGTACAGCTTGCTCAAAGACACGCCAATGGAGTTACCCACCTTTGTTTGCGTGCTGTTTACCGGTGTGATACTCAGTAATGGTCTGTCGCAGATCGGTTTTTATAATGTCTTTGAACGGGCCGTCTCTATTCTGGGTAATGTCAGTCTCTCCCTGTTTCTGGCCATGGCCCTGATGAGCCTTAAGTTGTGGGAACTGGCCTCTCTGGCACTGCCCATGCTGCTGATACTGGCAATACAGGCCATGGTGATGGCGCTTTATGCCATTTTTGTCACCTACCGGGTGATGGGTAAAAACTATGATGCGGCGGTTCTGTGCGCCGGACATTGTGGATTTGGTCTTGGTGCCACCCCCACCGCTATTGCCAATATGCAGGCGGTCACAGACCGTTTTGGTCCTTCTCATGTGGCATTTCTGGTGGTGCCCATGGTGGGGGCCTTCTTTGTCGATATCGCCAACTCTATTGTGATTAAGCTGTTCCTGTTACTGCCTGTTTTTTAATCCATTCAGGCATGGGTATAACGGCCACTTTGCGGCAGCCAGCGTTCAATCAGGGCTGCCGCCTGTTCAGGATAACGTTGATGTAACTCGCGGGCCGTATGCTGAACTCTGGGGATAATCAACTGGTCACGCAATAAATCCGCCACTTTAAATTCAGTAATCCCTGTCTGTTTGGTGCCCAGCACCTCCCCCGGACCGCGTAATTCAAGATCTTTCTGCGCAATGACAAAACCATCATGGCTGTCCCGTAGCACCTGCAATCGCGCCTGGGCATTTTTGCTCAACGGCATTTTATAGAGTAAAACGCAGTGAGAGGCCACAGCACCCCGGCCAACACGGCCACGGAGTTGATGCAACTGAGCCAGCCCCAGACGCTCAGGGTTTTCAATGATCATTAAGCTGGCATTGCTGACATCAACACCCACTTCAATGACCGTGGTCGCTACCAGAAGATCGATCTCTCCCGCCTTAAAGGCGTCCATGATCTCCTGCTTCTGTTTCGACTTAATACGCCCATGGACCAAAGCGATACGTAACTGGGGTAACTGAACCTGCAATTCTGCGGCGGTGGCTTCTGCAGCCTGGGCCTGCAACAGATCCGATTCATCGATCAGCGTACAAACCCAATAGGCCTGGCGCTGTTCATTAAGACAGGCCAGACGAACCCGTTCGATCACCTCCGGACGTCGGCTGTCGGCAATGGCCACGGTCGTTACCGGCGTGCGCCCGGCGGGAAGTTCATCGATCACCGAGGTATCCAGATCGGCATAGGCCGTCATGGCCAGGGTTCGGGGAATCGGAGTGGCGGTCATAATCAGTTGGTGTGGATGCACGCCCGACTGCTGGCCCTTCTCCCATAAGGTCAATCGCTGGTGGACACCAAAACGGTGCTGTTCATCGATAATGGTCAGGGCTAAATTATTAAAGGCCACCTCCTGCTGAAACAGGGCATGAGTGCCGATCACCATCGCCACGCTACCATTGGCAACCGCTTCCATCTGCTGCTGACGGATTTTGCCCTTCTGCTTACCCGCCAGCCAGCCCACCTCAATTCCCAGGGGGGTGAACCAGTTGCGAAACGTGGTCGCATGTTGCTCTGCCAGAAGCTCAGTCGGCGCCATTAAGGCCACCTGATAGCCACTGTTGATGGCCTGTAATGCCGCCAGCGCCGCCACCAGCGTCTTGCCTGAGCCCACATCCCCCTGAACCAAACGCATCATGGGAATCGCCTGAGCCATATCCTGCGCGATTTCTGCCACTACCCGCAACTGAGCACCTGTGGGTTGAAAAGGCAGGGCGGCCAAAAAGAGGCGGCTCAGGGTATCGCTGACAGCTAAAGGGGCTGCACGGTACGATTGCGCCACCCGTCTGGCACTGAGCATACTGAGGTTATGCGCCAGCAACTCCTCCACAATTAACCGCTGCTGAGCCGGGTGAGTTCCTTTGGTCAGATCCGCCAGACGCACATCTGCCGGTGGCCGATGTAATGTCATAATCGCCTCCGGCAGGCTGGATAACCCTTGCGCAAACTCGGCAGGCAGTAATTCAGCAATATGGCGCTGTTGCAGTAATATCAGAGCCTGATCCATTAGATTACGCAGCGTGGCCTGTCTGATCCCTTCGGTTGTCGGATAGATGGGCGTCAGGGATTGGGCCGGTTGCCAGGCGCTATCCTCTGCCTGCTGCTGATATTCCGGATGGATAATTTCGGCACCTGTGGAGCCGCGCCGGATCTCACCATAGACCCGAATACGCGTTCCCACGGACAGGGTGTTTTTCATCGCCATGGTAAAATTGAAAAAACGCAGGGTTAATATCCCTGTGCCATCACCTATCTGGCAAACCAGCGTGCGTTTTCGGCCGAAACGGATATCACTGCGCAGGACATCCCCCATCACCGTTGCACTCTCACCGACGGTAAGCTGAGCAATCGTTAAAAGGCGGGTGCGGTCTTCATAACGCGAGGGCAGATGCAACAGTAAATCCTGCACACTGCATAACCCTATTTTGGCTAACCGCTGACTCAGGGTCGGGCCAACCCCTTTTAACATGGTGATGGGAACTGCATCCAGCAATTGCCCACTCATGCTTAACTCTCCCTTTCTTGTATGGCTGTCCACCACGCTGGCTCAGCGATAATCTGCCCCTGATCATCAAAATGGGGGCAGGGTAATCCTTTGCGGCGGGCAACACGCGCCAAAACCGGATAGCCTCCCTCAAACAACAGACGCTGTTGCTCTTCTGGTGCCAGTGGGCTGTTGGTACGCTGATACATACCAGCCTGTTCGCGCTGCCGCTGTGCTTCGTACAAAATCAGGGCCCCGGCCACGGAAACATTGAGAGACTGTACCATGCCCTGCATGGGAATGGTGATATAGCGATCGGCCAGAGCCAGAGCTTGTGCCGTGATACCCTGTTTCTCCTGCCCCAGAAGAATGCAGGTGGGGCGGGTGTAATCTATTTTACGAAAGTCTGTAGCGGTGTCATCAAGGTGCGCAGCTACGATTTGCATACCCTGCTGTTTTAAATGGGTAATGGCTTGTTCAATATCAGGATGGGTTTTCACTTGCACCCAGCTGTTACTGCCTGCGGCGGTGGCCCCGATGGTACGCATTCGCTTGCCGGGCCATACCGTATGGATCTGAGCAATGCCCACCGCATCAGCGGTACGGACAATAGCAGAAATATTATGCGGTTTATGTACGCGTTCAAGGCAGACTGTCAGATCGGGTTGCCGTTGCACCATTAGTTGACAGATTCGCTGGTAACGTTCTGGTGTCATTGACTAATTTCTATTACGATTCACTCTGATCACATCAGGAATAATACGCAATTTACGCATAATATTGGCCAAATGAATGCGATCTCGTGTCGTCATACGGATAAATACGCTATAGACACGGCCATCTTTCTCTTCAAAATTGAGCCCCTGTATATTGGAGTCCGCAGCTGAAATAGCCGCAGTGAGATTGGCCAGCGCCCCCTGATGGTTAAACATATCGATCTTCAGCTCAGCAATAAACTCCTGATGGCCGGTCTCTTCATCCCAGTTCACCGCCATAAATTTTTCTGGTTCTTTCTGATAACCACGAATATTACGGCAGGATTCATGATGTACCACCAGCCCCTTACCCGGGCTGATATGGGCGACGATAGGATCTCCGGGAATCGGCCGACAACACTTGGCAAAAGTAATCAGGACACCATCGGCCCCTTTAATAGCCAGTTTTCGTGCGCCGCTACTGCTGACTGTCGGTTC
>JBOFSC010000240.1:0-2586 GCA_051651345.1 Enterobacteriaceae bacterium | reverse complement strand
TTTTGCGACTCATGGTCAACGAGCTCATCCCAGGCGAGATCAGAAAAGTATGTTGCTATCGTTAGGTCTTAGTATTTACCCTGTAATGAATTAAAGGTACATCAATGTGTTATGAGCTTAAGTACCTACATATGACTGTATAATTAGTTAGTTTGTTAATGTTGGTGGCGCTTTTTTGCTGTAACTTTTTGTAATATAAAGCACCTTGTTGTTCATACAAACAGTATCGCAGTATTTCAGCGTGAACATTGTGGCATAACGGAAATATGCTGTATCTAATTTTTCATCTGGCTGTAGCCACAGATTCATGAAGTAAACATTTTTTTTAAGGATATGTCTGATGAAAAAGACTCGTATTATACTCTCTTCACTGACCAGTGCCCTCTTGCTGACAGCCAGTGGGTTGGCCAGCGCAGAAGATCCAACTCTGGTTATCAAAGGGACTCTCGTTCCACCAGGCTGTACACCGACTATGGAAGGCGGCGGCGTCATCGATTATGGCAGGATTCTTAACACCAAACTGCAAACAGAAAAGTCTACCATCCTTGAAGATAAACCTACCGCACTGGTCATTGATTGTCAGGCCGATATGAAGCTGGGTTTTATGGTAACGGATGATCGCAATGCTTCAAAACCCCTGTTAGGCAGCGAAATGCCGGCGCCGCTGGCAGGAGACAAACCCTCCAGCAGCCTGAATCCTCCAACACAAGACACGCAAACCTTTGGTCTGGGTACGGATAGTAAACAGGGCAAGGTAGGCGTATGGTGGTTTACGGTTAAGTTTACAGAATTGGCTGTAGATGGCGTAACGGGCAAACAGTTGCTCGCGTCCAACAATAGTGGTGTATCCTGGAGCCAAACAACCACCGCCCCGTTGGATCCACTGAGTAACGCGGGTGCCATCGCCTTTAGTATTGGTAACGGAAATAACTCATCCCCTGTTGCAGGTAAGGTACACAGGTATCCATTAGTTGTCGGTGCCGCCATTAATAAGCAAGGCGCACTGTCACTGACAGAGGATGTACCACTGGACGGTAAAGCGACATTCCGCATTTACTACTATTAATACACTGGTACTGTATCAATCTGGCGGGGGAGCAGCTCAAATTACTCCCCCGACCATTTTAGGGATAATTATTGATGCTTTTAATCTGTCGATACTTCTGGCTATCTCTATTTTTTTCATATCTACCCCTCCCAGCCCATGCAGCAGGCATCGTTCCAACGTCCTCCCTGGTTATCGTTGAGGAAGATGAAAAAGAGGGATCTATCACTGTCACCAATACTGATGCTGACCCTTCACTACTTTTTGTCACCATCGAGAACTTACCGGAAGATCAAGAAAATCTCCTGATCGTCACGCCACCCGTTATCCGTGTAGAGTCTCGCTCGCAGCAACTTGTGCGATTTTTGCTCAGCAGCCAAAAACCTCTGACCACTGAACGTCTGCGACGCGTCACTTTTGAGGGTATCCCCGCAGTTAAATCTCAGGACAGCGGTAAAATTCAGATCACTTATCAACAGAATTTACCTGTGCTTATCCGCCCGAAAGGGTTGGCCCGAGAAACTGAACCCTGGACTCATTTGCAGTGGAGCCTTAAAGGGAACCAGGCTGTGGAGCTCAGTAATAACTCACCCTATGTCGTCCGCTTTTCATCCAATCAGGCGACTCTTCTACCTGGTAAGATTGGTGTCACACTACCCAAATTCTATATCCTGCCGGGAGAGAAACTCACAGCCAGACCGAATAAAGGTGCTAACACTCTGGGAGCATCGGAGATTAAAATATCACCCGCGACCAGCTACGGTTATCGTACCGATGAATATATCGCCAAGCTTACCCTTAAATAGCCTGATGCTATGTACTATGCGAATCGATGGCTACTCTACTTTAATTTGCTGCTGTATAGTGCTGCGACACTCTCAGGGAGTCTCGCAGCCCACGCAGAGACCACGGCTGTGGATGATAATCCGGATACCAGGATAGAGTTTGATCCCAGCACGTTGCTCCAGAGAGGTATCGATCCACGTATAGCTGCACAACTGGGTGCTAAACCACAGTTTGCGCCAGGTGATAACCAAATTATCCTGTTTATTAACGGAGTACGTAAAGGCTCAGGGGTTGCCCGTTTCAATTCACAGGGACAGATCTGTTTCAATCAATCCTTTGCCGACTGGGCCGGGCTGAATATTCCCTCCAGGGCGGCAACAGAGAGTGCGACAACTGACAGTGAACCCTGTCCATTGATTGAGCACTACTATCCGCAAGCAGTAGTGACCATGGTACCGCAAGAGGGAAAGGTGGATCTGCTGATGCCGACTGAGGCCTTGCGCAGGGCGCAGCAACAAATTGGCGACTATCAAACCGGCGGTTGGGCTGGCCTGCTCAATTATGATATTTTGACCATGCAATCCCACTATAGCCAAGGTAACAGCCGCTACCTGCAAGCCTCCACTGAACTGGGTGCCAATTTTAATGATTGGATGTTGCGTAGCCGACAAAGTTTCAGTGTTGTTGATGGTCAGCGCAACAGCCAATACCTCTATACCTGGTTGCAAAAAACATGGGTTAAATATCGGACAACC
>JBOFSC010000239.1:0-3162 GCA_051651345.1 Enterobacteriaceae bacterium | reverse complement strand
ACTGATGGCGATCGCCTTACCCAACTGATAGCCCACCTGCTCCAGCAGTTCGCAGGCCAGGCGATCCCCCTGATTGGCCGCATTACAGATGCTGATAATATCGCACTGCTCCTTGCGCAGGATGCTGGAATGGCCTTGGGAGAGCAGCCGCAAAGCACGCTGTTCAATGGCGCTGTTAGCGGCGATGGTTTCCAGACAACCAAAATTGCCACAGTGACAGGGGCTGCCCAGGGGCTCCACCTGAATATGACCAATTTCGCCCGCATTACCCTGACTGCTGATCACGATGTCGTTGTTGATAATGATGCCCGCACCAATGCCACGGTGGACCCGTACCAGCAGGGAGTCGCTACAGTCGCGGGTGGCGCCGAAGTAGTGCTCTGCCAGTGCCAGGCTGCGGATATCATGGCCGACAAAACATTTGCGCTTAAAGTGCGCTTCCATATTTTGCACGAGTGGCCACTCATCTTCGATTTCCACCGTTGGCATATATTTGATATTACCGCTATTTGAGTCGATAAGACCGGGCAAAGTAACCGCGATAGCGATCAGTTCACTGATTTTATCCTTGTGCTGGCGGATAAATTGATCGATATTGTCCAGCAGGCACTGCTCCAGCGCCTGCTGAGTCTCTTCATCATGGGCTATATGCTGTTGTGCCAGAACATCGCACTGCAGGTTATACAGGGTAATAGTGATGTCATGGCGACCCAGATGGACAGCAACCGCCTGGAAGGCTCGGGTTTCACAAATAATGGAAATCGCCCGCCGTCCTCCAGTGGAGATCTGCTGTTCCAGCTCTTTGATCAAGCCCCTGTCCAGTAGCTGGCGCGTGATTTTAGTAATGCTGGCAGGTGCCAGTTGCCCTATCTCAGCAATCTGACTACGGGAGATGGGGCCACGCATATCGATCAGACGATAGACCAGCGCACTGTTTAACTGTTTGACTAACTCTATGTTTCCTATTGGTGTTGTATCACCCTGCATCACATTTTCCCTATACCCTTAGTCTTTCAAGTTTCCCTATTTAGAGGACCCGGACTCCATTCACCACAGTGGCCACCATCTGGAAGTCGCGTGTAAAGGCAGTGAGGTTGGCTACCTTGCCGGTTGCAATGGATCCCAGTTCTTGCTCCACCCCAATGGCCCGGGCAGGGTACAGGGTCGCCATGCGGATCGCCTCATCCAGCGCGATGCCCACATCTTCTACACAGTGCGCCAGGGACTGCAGCATGGTGACGGCTGAGCCGCTCAAGGTGCCGTTGCTGTCCACGCAGGTGCCATTGCGTACATAGATCGTTTTACCGGCAAAGAGAAACTCTTCCATTTGGGTGCCTGCAGGAGCGGTGGCATCGGTCACCAGAACCAGCTTGTCACCTTTAAGACGTTTGGCATTGCGTACGGCGGCCCAGCTGACATGATGACCATCGACGATGATACCGGCATACACTTCCGGGGTATCAAACACCGCACCGGGTAAACCAGGTGCCCGTCCGGCCTGCACAGGCATGGCATTGTACAGATGGGTGGTAAAGCGAATCCCGGCAGCGAAGCCCGTCCGCGCCTGCTCATAAGTGGCATTGGAGTGTCCGGCTGAAACCAAAATACCCGCCGCGCTCAATTGCCTGATTACTTCAGGCTCCACCTCTTCAGGGGCCAGGGTGATCTTGGTGATCACATCGGCATTGGCGCAGAGAAACTTCACCATCTCCTGGGTCGGTCTACGGATAAAGTCAGGATTATGGGTGCCTCTTTTCTCCAGGCTGATATAGGGCCCTTCCAGATGCAGACCCAGCGCCTGATGGCGATGTTTCTGCCGATACGCACGCATGGTCTGTACCCCGTGCTGCATAAGCTGATCGCTGCAGGTGATCAGGGTGGGCAGAAAACTGGTACAGCCTGACTTTTCATTGGCCTTCTGCATGATCTCCAGGGTTTCCACAGAGACCGATTCGGGAGAATCGTTAAACTGGACACCGCCACAACCGTTGAGCTGCACATCGATAAATCCGGCACAGAGAATCGCCCCCTGCAGGTTGATTTTGTCTATTTGTGCAGGCAGTTGTTCCTGGGGACAGATGTGGCTGATGCGATCATTGTCGATCACGACGGCGTGCTGATGCAAAATATCATGCCCGGTATAGAGATGGGCGTGGGTTAATGCGTACATGGTGACTCCCAACCGTAACCAGAGCCCTGGTTAGCAGGGCCCTGATATCATTACATAACAGAGGATTTTAACTCGTTAAAGTATTTAACTGTCTTCACCTTCAGTTCCTGAGTGGCGGCTTCGTCACAGACAATCAGGGCATTTTGATGCAGTTGTAAGGCAGAGATGGTCCACAGATGATTGACATTGCCTTCAACGGCCGCTTTTACGGCATAGGATTTGTTGATACCTGTGGCCAGGATCATGATCTCTTCTGCATCCAGCAGCGTCCCCACGCCAACGGTCAGAGCAGATTTAGGTACCTGATTGATATCATTATCAAAGAAACGTGAGTTGGCAATACGTGTCTCCTGGGTCAATTTCATCAGACGGGTCCGGGAGGCGAGAGAGGAGGCCGGTTCATTAAAGGCGATATGACCATCATTGCCCACGCCGCCCATAAACAGCTTAATTTTACCGTAGGATTTGATCTTATCTTCGTAGCGCTGGCACTCTTTGAGGATATCGGTTGCATTGCCATCCAGTAAATTGATATTTTCCGGACGGATATCGAGATACTTAAACAGATTGTTATGCATAAAACTATGATAACTTTCAGGATGATCCACCGGTATCCCGACGTACTCATCCATATTGAAGGTGACTACGTGTTCAAAACTGACTTCACCCGCCTTATGCAGCTCGATCAGGCGCTGGTAAGTCACCAGAGGTGTTCCGCCAGTTGGCAGGCCAAGGACAAACGGCTTGTGAGTCGTAGGTGCAAATTCGTTGATTTTGTTTACAATATAACGGGCGGACCAGGCCCCAACATCTGCACTGGTGTCTAATGGAATAAGTCTCATTGTTGCTCCTTGTTGTCAAAACTGACAGCGTGATGTTTTTTTTTATAATAAAATAAGTCATCATAAGAAGCCAGTTTAAGATCGTTTTTTAAAATGTTTTGGTGAGACAGCTCACAAAATCGGCTGATTTAATTTGCGATACAAAATAAT
>JBOFSC010000238.1:0-1671 GCA_051651345.1 Enterobacteriaceae bacterium | reverse complement strand
ACCAAGGTTGCGCATATCCTCCATGGCGATATCAGTTGGATAGTCAGGGTTGGCAGCAGCCCAGAACATCAGACTGCCAACAGAGCGAAGCCCGGTAAAAAGATTGTCCAGGGCAATACCAGACTCTCTTTTTACCTCGTCCAGATGCTCCTGCGAGCTGTTCAACAGGTCTGAACAGGAAATACATACATAGCTGGCTAAATTAGCGCTCATCACTCACCCCCTGCATATTCCTTGCGGCTTCTGCTGCTTTCTGTTGGACCAGTGTCAGCAGCTCACAACCAATGCTTTTCGCCTCCGGGTTGGTATCACCTAGGAGCAGTAATCCTGCCTCTGTGTATGTGGCAAGGCTGGCAAGCAGATCTGCTGCCTCGATCACTGTCATTGCTCGCATGTTGCCTCCTTGCCCAGGTGGAGCTGCTCCAGAACGTCCCAGGCGTTATTAAGCAGGCGCTCTATAATCAGGATCTTGATGTCGGTATAAGGCCCATCACCGTGAAGCTCCCGCTGTTGTTTCAGATCGCTTAGCTCACACTGACACACCGCGATAGTGGCAATGGCTTCGTCGAGTAAGATGTTTGGTGCCATCTGATTATTAGAAATCAACATGATTCACCTCCAGGAACACCTTGCTCAGGTCTACGTCATACACAGCAAACCAGGCTTCGGCAGGCCAGGACTTAACAGTGCCGTAGCGGGGACAGTGGACGGACAGCACATCAATACCTCTGGCCCTGCACCAGTCTTTAAGCGGTTTCCAGTGGTATTCCGTGCCTGTACGTTTTGCCACGGAGGTGATAGTGGCGTGCTTTGTGCTCTGGCCTAACTGCTCTGCCAGGCGGTCACGTTGCCGGACAGCAGCAGCGGCTGTGGCCATCGCGGTGGCTTCGCGCCTGCTGCCTATCAGCGCTTTAGTGCGTATAGCCTCGTCGCGTTGTGCGGCAATGTGTTGCTTTAGCTCTACTTGATCGGCCCAGGCCCTGGCAGCAGCAGCGGGGTTAGTGAAGTCAGGGAGGGAGATCGCGTTGGTTGCAACTGGTGCCCGAAAATAATTGTTCACTAACTGCCGTTGTACCTGCCATGCAAGGTCATCGGTGAAAGACTTAACCAGCATCAGGTAGCCGGATTCAGTGAGCACGATGGTTCCGCGTGGATTTATCTCAATACCGGATGTCCGAAAAGCGGACATCTTAGAGTATTCAATAAGATAGTAATCCTCGCCATCAATGAAACGATCTTTGTTATCATTGAAGCGCTTTCTGGCTGTTCCCTCTATCCGCTGGTGAACCTTATCAATCATGGCGAAGGTGACAACCCGCCGCCCCAGATACATAGCGATCGGCAGTTGAACATTGTGAATAGTGATTTGATTAGTCATTGCGCACCTCCCTCTAACATCCCACCGACAGCACAAAGCCTTGCAAATGCCGTCTTGCTCATATCCAACAGGTTGTTTGCGGTTTCGCAGTAGTCAGCGATCACCTCTGTAAGAGAGAGGTACTGCTCCTCGTCATCCGCAAGCATGGCTGCCAGTTCATCACTGTTTTTGCTGAGAACTACCAGTGTCATCCTGAATTGGCGTAAATCGCTGTACAGGTCGTTTAGCTCCTGCACTTCATCAGGCGTAATGGCAGCATCGAAGTGGATTACATTCCCTTGCTCAGTCATGGG
>JBOFSC010000237.1:0-5071 GCA_051651345.1 Enterobacteriaceae bacterium | reverse complement strand
GTTAGAAACCCTGAACAAACAGTTGGGGGTGGTCACCAGCATTGCCGGGCAGAAACGCTATACCATCACCCTGAAAGGAGAGGCAAACCACGCTGGTACGACACCCATGGGCTATCGGCGCGATACGGTATATGCCTTCAGCCGTATCTGTTATGAATCCATCGCCAAAGCCAATGCCAAAGGCGATCCCCTGGTATTGACCTTTGGGCGCGTGGAACCCAAACCCAATACGGTCAATGTAGTGCCGGGGGAGGTGGTGTTTAGCATGGATTGCCGCCACACCGACAGTCAGGTGTTACACGATTTTACCCATGAGATCGAACAGGATATCCAGCGTATTGCCGGAGAAATGGGCATCAGCGCGGAGATCAATTTGTGGATGGATGAAACGCCGATCCCTATGGACCCAGCATTAGTACGCAAGGTGGAGCAGATTCTGCACGATAACCAGATCGACTATCACGTTATGCACAGTGGTGCCGGGCACGATTCTCAAATTATTGCCCCCCGAGCCTCCACCATGATGCTGTTTGTGCCCAGCATTGCCGGTATCAGTCACAACCCGGCAGAAGAAACGGCAATAGAGGATTTAGCGGCGGGGATTAACGCCCTTATTCATGTGTTGTACCAACTAGCTTATCAGGAGTGAGCCTAACCTATGACATCACAAACTGTTGCTGAAGTCGATAAACCCGGCCTGCAGTACTGGCAGAAAATTATTATTATTCTCTGTCTTGGCTGGGTTGTTATCTGGATCTATCGCACCGTACTAACCCCTATCTACCCGGAAATGCAGTTAACCATCGGGCCACAATCCAGTGCCGCCATGGGGCTAATCGCCAGTATCTACTTTTTTGCCTATACCGGTATGCAGATCCCGGCGGGGTTTTTAGTGGATAAATTTGGCAAGAAAGCGGTTTTGATACCGGGTTTCTCGCTGTTTATTATCGCTGCTTTACTGATAGGTAATGCCACCAGTCTGTCCATGGTCTATTTCGGCAGTCTGCTGGCCGGGCTGGGTTGTGGTTCCTATTATGGCTCCGCCTACTCGCTGTCATCGGAAAATATTGCCCCGGAACGACGAGGCCTCGCCACCGCCATTATTAACAGTGGTTCCGCCATCGGTATGGGAATCGGCCTTATCGCCTCCAGCTTTCTGGTGAAAAGCCTCAATATGGACTGGCAGATTTTGCTGTTTATCATTGCCGCTCTGTTGGTATTGATGACCATCACCTTCGCCCTGGTGATTCGCTCTGGCCCGAAAACAGCACCAGCGCCCGCAGCCGAGAGTAAGGCCACCAGCAATGCGCCCGCCCCTGCTGTTGAAGAGCCCCTTTCTCTGTTTAGTGGCAAGATGATCGCCGCCTATATCATGTATTTCGCCACCTGTTACGGTTACTACATGATAGTCACCTGGCTGCCGCACTTTTTGCAGAAAGAGCGGGGATTTGAGGGTATCGCCATCGGTTTCTCCTCTGCCCTGGTGGCTTTTGCTGCAATTCCCGGTGCCCTGTTCTTCAGCCGATTATCGGATAAGTTTCGCAACCGCAAGGTCGCTTTTATCGTCGTGCTGGAAGTGTGTGCTGCAGTGATGCTGCTGTTCACCGTCTGGGCCCCGACCTCGGTTATCTTGCTGTTTAGCCTGATTTTATACGGATTGCTGGGTAAACTGGCTGTAGAGCCGATATTGATCTCCTATGTGGCAGATCGGGCCGATCGCAATAACTATGGTAAAACCTTTGGGGTATTTAACTTTTTCGGTATGACATCTGCGGTGATCGCCCCGGTACTGACGGGCCAAATTGCCGATGTCACCAATACGCAGGTGATGGGATTCTACCTCTCTGCCCTGCTGCTGATCGTCGGTTCAGTGATTTTCCTGACGGCGAATATGAACAAGCGTAAGTAAAAAAACGTTGCAAGCAAATAATGGAGTCAAGTGAATATGGGTTATCTGAATAATAATGTGGGCTATCCGAAAGACATTCTCTCCTCACGCGCTGTAATCCGCAAGGAGAGCTATGCCATCATTCCGCCGGATGGTCTGGTGTGTAATGTGATTCCTGGCTTTGAGCATTGCGATGTCACCATCCTCTCCTCACCCAAACTGGGGGCCAGCTTTGTCGATTATCTGGTCACTCTGCAGGCTAACGGGCAGAACCAGCAAGGCTTTGGCGATGAGGAGATTGAGGTGCTGGCTTATGTGATTGACGGTAAGGTGAACGTCAGCGCACAAGGGCAAAACCATACCCTGGACAAAGGGGGCTATATCTACTGCCCTCCCGGCGTCAAACTCTGCTTTGAAAACAGCAACAGTGGTAATAAAAGCCAGCTGTTCCTCTATAAAAGGCGATATAACCGCATTCCGGGTCAGGAGCCCTGGCTGATCACGGGTAACGTCAATCAGTTGGAAAAGATCGCCTATGAAGGTATGGACAACGTGATGCTGCAGGATCTGCTGCCGAAAGAGATTGCGTTTGATATGAATTTTCATATCCTGACATTTAAACCCGGTGCCAGCCATGGCTATATTGAGACCCATATCCAGGAGCATGGTGCCTATATTTTAACGGGTGCGGGTGTCTACAATCTGGACAATGAGTGGGTACCGGTGAAAAAAGGGGATTATCTCTTTATGGCAGCTTATGTCCATCAGGCTGGTTACGCTGTCGGTGACGAAGAGTTTAGTTATATTTATTCAAAAGATTGTCATCGTGATGTTACTCTGTAATCAGTTATGTTATAACGATAGGCCCCCTCCGGGGGGCTGATAACTATAACAATGGAATATCTATGCTGGACCCAGAAACTATCCGTTCTTTTATTAAGGTTGCCGAGTGCAACAATTTCTCCAAAGCAGCGGAAGCCCTGCACAGAACCCCTGCAGCCATCAGCTACCGCATCAAAATGTTGGAAGAGGGGATCGGTACCCAGCTATTTTTGCGCACCACGCGCTCGGTATCCCTGACCCCGGCGGGGGAGCATCTGTTGGCACAGTGTAGCCGCTGGCTCGCCTGGCTGGATGCGATGCCGGGAGAGCTGCGCCAGATTAACAATGGTGTTGAACGTCAGGTCAATATTGTGGTCAACAACCTGCTCTATTCCAGCGATGCCACTGCCGGGCTGCTGGCACACCTGAACCAGCATTTTCCTTTTACCCAATTTAAAATATCGCGTCAGGTCTATATGGGCGTATGGGATACGCTGTTGCATGATGACTATCAGTTGGCTATCGGCTCCACCGGCTGGGAAGCCATCGATAACCGCATCAGTCTCCTGCCCCTCGGTGAGATCAACTGGGTTTTTGTGATCCCTCCCCAACATCCATTAGCCAGCAAACAGGGTGTCCTGACTGAAGAGATGTTGCGCGCCTGGCCCGCCATCAATATTGAAGATACATCGCGTAACCTGGCGAAACGGGTCGCCTGGTTATTACCGGGGCAAAAAGAGATCCTGGTGCCCAATATGCGCACCAAACTGGCCTGCCATCTGCGAGGCCTCGGGGTGGGCTTTTTGCCCAAAGCCCTGTGTCAACCCTATCTGGATCAGGGAGAGTTGCTGCAGCGGGAGGTGATTAATCATCGCCATCCCTCACCGCTCAGTCTCGCCTGGCATAATGAGACGCTCGGTAAGGCTGGCCAGGAGGTGGTTACCCTGTTCCGGGAGCAACATGATATCGCCTTCGCCTTTTTGCGCTGGCTGGATAGTCCAGTGAGCGAGGCTGGTGAAGTGTAAACGGCTTATTGACAGAGGCCCTCCCTGGCTCTATTGACGGTTACATCATAAGACAGGCTGCGGTCTTTTTATGGAGTTCAGGTACCAGGAAATTATGCCAATTGTCCAGAGAACGGATGCTATTACCCATTTCACCGACTATCCACTTCCATCTCCTGAGGAGATTCAATTGGACAGATCCACCAACGCTGGGATCAAAGTCGCTCCCCTCCTGTCCCATTTGATACAGAATACGATTGTTTATGAACTGTCCCAGATCATAATTCGCATCATGCATCGGCATGATGTCCTCAGCAGGCGCTTTTCCTGACGGCGCAACTCTAAGGTGTGCAATAGCAATATCGACTCTACTTTCCAGTGCAGTGAGCCGCTCTCTGACTTCACTCAAAAAGGAACTGGGTAATTCTACTGCAACCTCTGTAGCGTCACGCAGGCGCTGGATATATTGCTTGATCATCATTAAATGCGTTAAATCCTCATACTCTTGTAACCCATATTTGGCTGGCTCCGGCGCTGTTCCATCACAATCGCTAAACAGAAGCGGATCTTTTAAGTGCCACATCACCTCATCTTTGGTCTGTTCGGTGAGTTTGCGGCCATTGGCCATAATCAGACCTTGTCCCGTAGAAGAGAGAATGTTGGCGGCATAATATTCCACAGCACTGTCACGGGTACTGAATGCAAATGGGGTCACCGGCAGGATAGTGCCAAAGACAAGGCTTTTGGGATCGTTGATATTCGTGACATCCCAATAGTCAATTTGCTGGTTACGTGGGGCATCGATGTTCCAGGAGCCCTGAATCAGCAGATGGACAGGATCGCTGGGGAGTTCTTTCAGTGTCATCCGCTCTGTTGCGGGCGATGAGGCAAAAACAGCGCTGCCATCAGGCAAGATATCGATTGCTGCCTGCTCCAGCTTTGCCTGAGTGTCGCAACGACTTAATGAAATCTTCGCACCATCAGCGTCTGGCGTCACACAGGCAACATGAGTCGTGTCAGCGTTTTTACTCATCAGAACAACATGGGGACGATAACCCGTCACCGATTGGATCTGCCAGTGGGTTTCATCTCTGTCGCACCAGGTTACGGAAGCATATGCTTCCATATTTCCGCGTCTGGAAAGGCAAGCACGGCTATCCAGGCTCTCTACGATTTGGAAGTACCCCTTCTGGTTGGGTATGGGTTTGATAACCCATTGCTGAGCCGGATGTGGGAGACCATCTTCATCAACGGAGCAGGTCATACTGCCACCATCACCGGCAGGCCCTCCATACGATAAACAGCCGCCATCTATCCCTGTATGAATGACGTAGGTATTGGGTTGAGCGGTCGGCTC
>JBOFSC010000236.1:0-1946 GCA_051651345.1 Enterobacteriaceae bacterium | reverse complement strand
GAACTCAGTCGTGAAACGCCGTAGCGCCGATGGTAGTGTGGGGTCTCCCCATGTGAGAGTAGGGAATCGTCAGCAATTCAAAAAG
The DNA here is from genome assembly GCA_051651345.1 of Enterobacteriaceae bacterium. Classification (GTDB taxonomy): domain Bacteria; phylum Pseudomonadota; class Gammaproteobacteria; order Enterobacterales; family JBOFSC01; genus JBOFSC01. The sequence continues at coordinate 1,861 of JBOFSC010000236.1, read as the reverse complement.
CAGAACAGAGAGAAACAAAAGGCGGGCTGAAAAGTCCGCCTTTTGTGTTTTCTGCTACCCATAATTCAGCGTAACTTGATTTCTGCTCTACCCTTCTTCTCCCTTCTCCCCTAGAATAATGGTCCCGTTCATAAGAACGATGGGCTATAACAATATTAATAATTAGTTGAGACAAAACATGGATAAAAAAATAAAGTTTTCGTTAGCATTATTAGCAGGGTTGATAAGTACTTCATTAAATGCGGCGACTGTTGATTTACGAATTTTAGAAACAACAGATTTGCACAGTAATATGATGGATTTTAATTATTATAAAAATGAACAGACGGAGCGTTATGGTCTGGTACGCACCGCATCATTGATTAGAGAAGCGCGCAGAGAGGCGGTTAACTCGATTCTGGTTGATAATGGTGATCTTATTCAGGGCAGCCCCCTGGCTGACTATATGGCGGCAGGGGAATTACAAAAAGGGGGAACTCACCCTGTGTATAAGGCCATGAATACTTTGGATTATACCGTAGGTAATATCGGTAACCATGAGTTCAATTATGGCCTGGACTATTTAAAGCGCGCATTGGCTGGGGCAAAATTTCCTTATATTAATGCCAATGTCTTCGACAGCCAAACGGGTCAACCCTATTTCCGGCAATATCTTATTGTAGATACCCCCGTTAAAGACAGAGAGGGTAAAAAACATACGATCAAGATAGGCTATATTGGCTTTGTACCGCCGCAGATTATGCAGTGGGATAAAGCGAATCTGCAGGGTAAGGTGATCACCAAAGATATCACTGAGACAGCAAAAGCATTGGTGCCGCAGATGCGTAAAGAGGGAGCAGAGTTAGTGGTAGCGATTACTCACTCCGGCCTTTCTACCGATCCTTATCGCTTGTTGGCGGAAAACTCCTCGTATTACCTGAGTAAAGTTCCGGGCATCGATGCGATCGCTTTTGGTCACTCTCACGGTGTCTTTCCTGGTGACAGTTTTACCGGTCTGGACGGTGTGGATATCAGTAAAGGCACGGTCAACGGCGTTCCTGCTGTCATGCCAGGGAGTTGGGGGGATCACCTTGGCGTAATCGATTTTGTGCTGCAAGGGGAGACCGGTAACTGGAAAGTGGAGAGTGCCAAAGCGCAAGCCCGGCCTGTTTATGATCCCGGGCAAAAAAAATCACTGGTGGATGCAGATCAGAAATTGACGCAGCTGCTGGCTCAGGATCACCAGAATACCCTGGACTTTATGCAGCGTCCCGTGGGTAAGATATCGACAGGTCTGCACAGTTATTTAGCACTGGTGCAGGATGATGCTGCGTTGCAGATTGTCCGCGATGCGCAGAAGGACTATGTACAACACTTTATCCAAGGGGACCCTGATCTGGATGGTTTACCGGTGTTGTCCGCCGTCGCCCCTTTTAAAGTGGGGGGACGCAAAAATAATCCCACTGAGTATATTGAGATCGCTGCCGGTGACTTAAGTTTCCGCAATATTGCCGATATCTATCTCTATCCCAATACCCTGGTCGCGGTAAAAGCAACCGGCGCGGAGATCAAAGAGTGGCTCGAATGCTCCGCAGGTATGTTTAATCAGATAGACCCAGGCAAGGTTCAGCCCCAATATCTGCTCAACTGGGAAGGTTTCAGAGCGTATAACTTTGATATGTTCGACGAATTAAGCTACCAAATCAATGTCACCCAACCCGCCCGTTATGACGGCAGTTGTGCTCTGGTTAACGGGGATGCCCATCGCATTGAAAACCTCACCTGGCAGGGAAAACCCATTGATGACAAAAAGGTATTTCTGGTAGCGGTGAATAATTATCGCGCTTACACAGGTGCTTTCCCCGGGACTGGTGAAGATAAA
>JBOFSC010000235.1:0-3203 GCA_051651345.1 Enterobacteriaceae bacterium | reverse complement strand
CTCGGCCCCTGTTGCCCTGGTGTTTGGCCGTGAGCGCGTTGGTTTGACCAATGAAGAGCTACAAAAGTGTCATTACCATATCAATATCGCCGCCAACCCCGACTATAGTTCGCTCAATCTGGCCATGGCGGTGCAGATCGTGGCTTATGAAATCTATCAGGCCAGCCTTGCTGACAGCCCGGCAACCACAGCACAGCACAACCCGGAAGAGAGCTACCCGCTGGCGCAGGAGCTGGAGCAATTTTATCAGCATTTACAGCAGGTTTTATTGCAGATTGGTTTTATTCGTCCGGCGCATCCGGGCCAGGTGTTAAATAAGCTGCGGCGAATGTTTAATCGGGCACGACTGGAAAGTCAGGAATTGAATATATTGCGTGGTATACTCAGCGCCACCAGTAAACAGAGCGATCATCCGAAGTAACCAGGTGAGCAGCAGACTGTCTACAAAACAAAAAGTTGCCCGCACAAAAGGTCAATAATTAGCCACCCATAATACTTGACTAATTTACTCAGGAATGCCACAATCTGTATGACAGACGACTAAAAAAGGTAAAATGCTATGAGACTGACATCTAAAGGGCGTTACGCAGTAACTGCAATGCTCGACGTGGCCCTGCATTGCGAGAAGGGGCCTGTATCGTTAGCCGACATTTCCGAGCGTCAGGGTATTTCTCTCTCTTATCTGGAGCAACTTTTTGCACGCTTACGCCGTAAAGAGCTGGTAGCCAGTGTCCGCGGACCTGGTGGTGGTTATTTGCTGGGTAAGAATATGGATGAGATCACCATTTCAGCTATTATCCAGGCTGTGGATGAGTCGGTGGATGCCACTCGCTGTCATGGCAAAGAGGGCTGTCATGATGGAAAACGCTGCCTGACCCACGATCTGTGGAGCGATCTCAGCGATCGGATCAGCAGTTTTCTGAGCAGTATCAGCCTGGGGGAACTGGTGAACCGTCGCCATAAACCGCAGACTGAAGAACTTCGTCAGGCCGTTGTTCCACGGCAGCATTTGCAGCACGTGCAGGGCTGACGAGCGTTATCCAAACTATAAAAGCTATCCAACTTATAAGAACGACGGGAAATTAATCCGGTTTTATGGAGCAATGTCATGAATCTACCTATCTATCTGGATTACGCTGCCACCACACCGGTAGATGAACGTGTGGCGGAGAAAATGATGCACTATCTGACGCGGGATGGTGTATTTGGTAATCCGGCTTCCCGCTCACACCGTTTCGGCTGGCAGGCTGAAGAAGCGGTGGATATCGCCCGTAATCAGATTGCTGATCTGATAGGCGCTGATGCACGGGAAATAGTCTTTACTTCCGGGGCAACGGAGTCCGATAACCTTGCCATCAAGGGTGCTGCCAACTTCTATCAGAAAAAAGGCAAGCATATCATCACCAGTAAAACAGAACACAAAGCGGTACTGGATACCTGTCGCCAACTGGAGCGTGAAGGATTTGAAGTCACTTATCTTTCCCCGCAAAGCGATGGGCTGATCCTGCAAGATGATCTGCGTGCTGCCATGCGCGACGACACCATTCTGGTTTCTATCATGCATGTTAACAATGAGATAGGTGTGATTCAGGATATTGCCGCCATTGGTGATCTCTGTCGTGAAAAAGGCATCTTGTTGCATGTGGATGCCACCCAAAGCGTCGGTAAGTTGCCCATTGATTTGGCGCACCTGAATGTGGATTTAATGTCCTTTAGCAGTCACAAGCTCTATGGTCCCAAGGGCATTGGTGGCCTCTATGTACGCAGAAAGCCGCGCGTACGTATCGAAGCCCAGATACATGGTGGCGGCCATGAGCGTGGTATGCGCTCCGGTACGCTGCCCGTCCATCAGATTGTTGGCATGGGTGAAGCATATCGTCTTGCCGGTGAAGCGATGGACAAAGAGATTCCCCGCTTGCGTGCGCTGCGGGATCGCCTGTGGACAGGTCTGCAGGAGATAGAGCAGGTCCATTTAAATGGCTCCCTGGATCAGGGCGTGGCAGGGATACTCAACGTCAGCTTTAATTATGTTGAGGGTGAATCCCTGATGATGGCGCTTAAGGATTTGGCTGTCTCTTCCGGTTCAGCCTGTACTTCCGCCAGCCTTGAACCCTCCTATGTACTGAGGGCGTTAGGGCTTAATGACGAACTGGCGCACAGTTCCATCCGTTTTTCTCTGGGCCGTTTCACGACGGAAGAAGAGATAGATTATGCCATCGATCTGGTTAAACGCTCAGTGACCCGGTTGCGTGATCTCTCTCCCCTGTGGGATATGTATCAGCAGGGTGTTGATATCTCTGCTATCGAATGGACACATCACTGATTGACAAAGCAGGAGTCGGTTGCACTTACGGGTACCGGCTCTGCAGTAGAGGAGCAATATTATGGCATATAGCAAAGAAGTCATCGATCACTATGAGAATCCGCGTAATGTCGGCTCATTTGATAATGAAGATCCGGATGTGGGCAGTGGTATGGTGGGTGCGCCCGCCTGTGGCGATGTGATGAAATTGCAGATTAAAGTCAATAAAGAGGGTATTATTGAGGACGCCCGCTTCAAGACTTACGGCTGTGGTTCAGCTATCGCTTCCAGCTCTCTGGTGACGGAGTGGGTCAAAGGCAAATCGCTGGAACAGGCAGCAACGATCAAAAACACGGAAATTGCTGACGAGTTGGCACTTCCTCCGGTTAAGATCCACTGCTCGATTCTGGCTGAAGATGCCATTAAGGCGGCTATTGCGGATTACAAGAGTAAACATCAGGTTTCGTAATATACTCAAAGTATTTCAAGTTGCGGCTAGGCGGGCCGCTCATGCGCATCCATGCGCTTGCGGCATTAGTGCATCCATGCACGTCACAAGCAAATTCAGGCGATGAGCATACATCAGTATGTGATTCGACTGAATTTGTGCAGACAACAACGCCGCAACTTGAAAGACAACGGGTATACCCATTTATATTTATGGCAGTGCCTGCCCTGAAGGATACAGAGCGCTGCCCCCAGGAAGCTGAGGTTGGTGATATGTCGATTAGCCTAAGCGAGACGGCGGCGCAACGTATCCAGTCGTTTTTGCTTAACCGGGGTAAAGGTGTAGGCCTGAGGCTCGGAGTCAGAACATCAGGTTGTTCCGGTATGGCCTATGTCCTGGAGTTTGTTGATCAGATCAATGAAGATGACACGGTTTTCGAAGAGCGTGGTGTCA
>JBOFSC010000234.1:0-2798 GCA_051651345.1 Enterobacteriaceae bacterium | reverse complement strand
TCAGAAAAGTATGTTGCTATCGTTAGGTCTTAGTATTTACCCTGTAATGAATTAAAGGTACATCAATGTGTTATGAGCTTAAGTACCTACATATGATCAGGGATTATCTCATCTGTCAGAAGCCCTGCAGAGTGGAACGCCGGCAGGGCTGAAAGTATTCGGCGACTGGCCGACTATCTATCCGGCACTCTCCTCGTTACCGGAACCGGCACGCAGTAGCTGGTTTGATTTTGATCACTACTATTCTGATGCGGCATTCAACAGTGCCCTGGCACCAGTTTTCGCCCTGAAGCCAACATTACTTTATGATGTGGGAGGAAATACAGGAAAATGGGCAATGCGCTGTTGTCAGCATAACGATAGTGTTAACATAACCATCCTGGATTTACCGCAGCAGATAGCCCTGGCACAAGAAGCGATTCAAGCCGCCGGGCTGGAGCAGCGGATTGGATTTCATGCCGTCGATATGCTGACAACCCAACCGTTGCCGGGTGAGGCGGATGTCTGGTGGATGAGCCAGTTTCTGGACTGTTTTTCCGAGCCGCAGATCGTTACGATTTTAAGCAAGATAGCTTCAGCCATGAAACCGGATGCGCGATTATGCATTATGGAGCTGTTTTGGGATGAGCAGAAGTTTGAAGCGGCCACCTTCAGTCTTAATGCAGGGTCACTCTATTTTACCTGTATGGCAAATGGGAATAGCCGCTTTTACAGTATGGAAACTTTTATCGGATTGGTGCAACAGGCGGGATTTACCGTTGAGAGGCAATATGACAACCTGGGTATGGGCCATACTCTGTTGATCTGCAAAAATAAATACTCCAACTGCTTGTAATAGATAATTAACTAATAATAATGCTATTTTCACTTGATATTATTGACTGGCATGCCAGTGCTCCGGGGATAGGTGATAGATCAGACTGGATCAATTGGTCACTTAATGATTCTCCCATTGACGCTGCGGCTGCACAGACAAAACTTAAAACACTACCGTTGATGGCGGCGCGTCGTCTTAGCTCGGGTAGCCGTCTGGCTGTGGAGTGCGCAATGACACTATTGCAACGCCACGCTATCGATGCCGTTGTCTTTACCAGCAGGCATGGTGAGTTAGAACGTAACTTTAATATCATGCAGGCGCTGGCGACGCAGCAGGAGGTTTCTCCCACCGACTTTGCCCTCTCTGTACATAACTCCGCCGTTGGCTCTCTGACGATAATGGCGAAGCAGCCTCTGGTCTCCTCTTCTCTCTCTGCAGGCAAAGACTCATTTCAGCAGGGAATGGTGGAAGTGCTCTGTCTGTTGCAGGCAGGCTATCAGCGTATCCTGATGGTGGATTTTGAGGGGCAACTGCCGGAGTTTTATCGCCCGGTGGTGCCTGCGGGTACGGTTTCCTGGGCTTATGCCCTGGCGCTGGTTATCGAAGCCGGTAAGGGATTGTACTGCTGTCAGACAACGCTGAGTGAGGATCAAACGCTCTCTCTGCCCCAGAGCCTGCAGTTTTTACGTGGCTGGCTAAAAGCAGAGGCTTCCTTCTGTGTGGCGGGTGAGCAAACCTGCTGGCAGTGGAGTCGCGTATGAGGCGCCTCTTTGCTGCGGTAAATCGATTGTGGCGTTTAGCCATGACCGCCCTCTGTTTTATTCTGTTTGGTATGGGCGGAGTCCTGCTCTCTTTAGTGTGGTTCAACCTTTTGTTGCTGGTGATACGCCATCGTGAACGGCGCACACGCATAGCTCGCCATAGTATTTGTCTCAGTTTTCGGCTGTTTATCTTTATTGCCCGTACCCTGGGGGTGTTTGATGTGCATATTGAAGGTAAAGAACGATTACAGAGGGATCAGGGATGTTTACTGATCGCCAATCATCCCACGTTACTGGATTATGTGCTGCTGGCTTCGGTGGTGCCCCAGACTGACTGTCTGGTGAAAAGTACGTTGCTCTCTAACCCTTTTGTCAGTGGTGTGATTCGGGCTGCGGATTACCTGATCAACAGCCAGGGGGAGACTCTACTCGCCGTCTGTCAGCAACGTTTGACACAAGGCGAGACCCTCCTGATCTTTCCGGAAGGGACCCGCACACCTGCCAGTGGGGATATTGTGCTGCAACGGGGAGCCGCCAATATCGCCGTACGCTGTGATTGTGATGTGCGTGTGGTCACTATTCATTGTAGTGAGCGGATGCTGGATAAAACCAGCCACTGGTATGATATTCCCCCCGCAAAACCCCTGTTTTACATTGAAGTAGGCGAGAAGGTGGCGGTTAATGCATTCAATGCACAACCCCTGCCAACGCTGGCCGCCCGTCAGCTTAATCGCCATCTTTTACCTCTGTTATACCCTAAGAAGACGTTTTTGTCGGAGATTCACAATGGATGAACTTTATCAGGACATTAAGCAGACAATTATCAATACGCTCAATTTAGAAGATCTGTTTGTAGATGATATCGAAACGGAGTCCGCCCTGTTTGGCGATGGGCTGGGACTGGATTCTATTGATGCGTTAGAGCTGGGACTGGCGATTAAAAAGAAATATGGCGTTACCCTTTCGGCTGAAAGCGAAGAGATGCGACAACATTTTTACTCGGTAGCGACACTGGCTTCATTTATTCAATCGCAAGGCGCATGAAACAGGGGAGTGCCATGATGGAACACAATACTATTTATGAGGAAGTATCTGCACTTCTGGTCAAACTGTTTGAAATTGAGCCGCAGGATATTACGCCGCAAGCGCGTTTATATGAGGATCTGGAGTTAGACAGTATTGATGCGGTGGATATGATCGTCTATCTGCAGAAAAAGACC
>JBOFSC010000233.1:0-4406 GCA_051651345.1 Enterobacteriaceae bacterium | reverse complement strand
GAGCCTCTGCGGCCATTTTTGATGGTATCTCCCAAACGACGGCTGCAGGAGGGCTCTCCCACCAGGCAATAATGCACCTGCTCACCACGCTCCATCAGGGCCTGAACCACTTTGACTGTGCCGTTACGTGCCTCTCCCTCTTCATCGGAGGTGAGCAGAAAGGCCAGGCGACCACGATGTTGCGGCCGTGAGGCAACAAATTGCTGTGCAGCATATACCATCGCCGCCAGGGAACCTTTCATATCTGCGGCACCGCGACCATAGAGCATATCGTTATGTATGGTCGGCTCAAATGGCGGATACTTCCACAACTCTTCATTTCCCGGCGGTACCACATCGGTATGGCCTGCCAGCAGCAGAGTAGGACCCGATGGGTCGCCGTGCCAGGCCCACAGATTATCGGTATCGTCAAATGGCATGGTTTCAATAGTAAACCCTGCGGCGGCAAGGCGCTGGCTAATCAGGTCCAGACATCCGGCATCATCAGGTGTCAGTGAGGGGCGGGAGATCAGTTCTTTGGCCAAATCGATAACAGGACAAGTCATAAGTTTAGATTCCTATGGTGATATCACTGTAAAAGTTACCGACACAGACAGAGGCAAGCAGGTGACAGCACTTGACTTGTAGGCTCAGTGACAATTTACAGTGATTACTATAGGGATTTTCTGTGAACTTGAAAATCTATTTACGACATTGAAATAGTTATATTGAAAATAATTTTATATAACAACTTGTTACTCTCTTTGCAGGCAGAAATAGCCTGCTATTGGCAATCAGTGGTGATGCAGCTTTTTAGAGAACCTTCGAGCGGAAGGAGTCTCACTGGCCATGGGATCATGGTCCAGCCAGAAAATCAGGCCATCGGCATCGATAAAATAATCCAGGTTGGCCGCATAGCAGGCTTGAAGAAATTCAATAAAGTCATCCACTTGCTCTTTTTCCTCAAATTTAGAGTGGGTGGTGACCAGGTTGCACAGATCTTTGAACAACCAGGCATTAAGTTCCGAGAGCAGGGTTCGGGCATGTGAAACCAGGTAGCGCAACAGTTTGCCCAGAGACAGGGAAGAGAAAAAAGCTTTTTTATCAGGCCAGGTGGGTAGCCAACTGGGATGGATCTGCTCCGGTTTAGGCAGCATATTTTGTTTTCCGGCGTACTGCAGAAATTTTAGCATGGCCTGATGTTCTTCTGGCTCCAGCGCGTCTTGCTCATAAGGTTTGGACAGCAGATCTCCATGGTTCAGCAGCTGTGCCAGGCGAGAAAGCAGTTGCTTCTGTTGCGCATCGGGTTTTTTACCTGAAGCGATAAGTGCCTGTAGCTGTTCAGAGTCCGCTATCTGTTTCAGGGCAAATTTAGCAGGATGAGCGACACAGCGGCCAACAAATTGCACTAACTCAGCCTCTGTGCCCTTATCGATTTTAAGGGCCAACATCACATTAGCAAACATCTCCTGGCGTGTAGGTTTAGCAGTAAAGGTTTGAATATGATCTGTCAGGTATTGTAGTGCCTGAGAGGTCCCCATTCTCTGCATAAACAGATTTAGGTTATAAATATTTAAAAGATACTCCGGAGGGATCTCTTTCAAATCCTGCAGCGATGAGTGGGTAATAATATGCCTGGCAATATCACTCGCCAGTCGGTGGTCTTGCTCAGCAGCAGGGTTAACCGCCATCTTTTGTAGCGGTGAGTTCTCAAGATGTTTGGCGCTGAGACACTCAGCCTGATTTTGCACCTGCGCCCACATCAGATCGGCGCCATAAGTCAATACAGTGACGGGCTGATGGATTTCTGGATCTATCCAGCCGGTAAGGACCTCGGGTTGCAACAGTTTATCGTTGATCAATCCTTGTTGTTGCATACTTTCAAGAATTTTCACGGCGACCAGGGTGCTATCTTTGGTGACCTGACACTTTTCAAAAAAATCATCTGCCTGTAAAAAATTATCGATCCCCAGAGCCTGCCCATACTTCTCCCTCAGGGGCACTAAGGCACTCTCGGCTTTGCTCAGATCGTAATCAACCCTCTCATCACTGCCAGGATTATCCAGAAAGCCCTGGTGGAATTCAGCCAGACACTGTTCTGCCATATATTTTGCGATAGTGACGGGGGTGATGGTTTCCGTCAGAATCTGGCGGATGGCCTCCACGGCAATAGAGGGCAAGTGGGGAATATAGAAGTCGGTCTGTTCAGTCACCCCAAACTGGTCAGCGACGGCATTTCTGATACCGTTGACATAGTGAATTTCATTACCCCTATAATGTGGAGTCATATCAAAGTAAAGTTGGGTTAATTCCTGAATTTTGGCTTGCAGCATCTGCTCTTTAGCCAGTTGCAAAGAGGCGATAAATCCCCCTGCTGTTTGCAACATCGTCCTGGCTACTGTATTCAGAGCGGTGACTGAACCGTCGGCACACACCGTTGCGCCTCGGGCCACTTCATAGATCATATCTGCTAACTCTTGATTGGAGAGCTTTCCTTCTTTGAGGGAGTGACAGATTTGCGCCAGAGCTTGTTTACCGATGGTATACATCAACACACGATGGTTACCATAGTATTTATCTTTCATATCAAACAGATGATTGGATAAAATCTTCAGGCTATCCTTCACCTCATGGGCTCTGGCAGAGTCATACTGTTTTGAATGGTCGACTAACATCTTAAGCTGAGCTTTAAACTGCTCTTTAAAAATAGGATAGTCCTCGCTTTTCTCAAAATCGCTGACAGAACCATGTATTGGGGGAGAGTAGACCACCTCAGACTGCAGCAGCTGTTTGGTTTGCTTAATACTGTCGGACTCTAATTGTTTAAACAGGTCGTGCTGAACCTGGGCAAGACCTGGAAAGCGACTCATTGAAGTAGGCATACTGAACACCTGAATCTGGGGGTGACACCATCAGCATTGAGATAACAACGCCTGCAGAGGATAACAGTATAATTTTAGCACAGGCCACAAAATCTGCTGGTTGCCAGGGGTGTCAACATTACTGCTTGCCAACAGAGGGTGAGGCTATGTTAGTATGGTCTAGTTAACTGAAAAACATTATAAAATACGTTGTAAACTAATATGTACACACTCTGACACTGGCATGGAAAAGGATGTACCGATGAAACCACGACACCTGTTAACCCACGTTATTGCTTCTCTGCTTGCCTTTAGCTGCTATGCCTCAGCGGCCCAGAAGGTAGCGATTATCTCTATTATCGACCACCCTGCGCTTAACGCGGCACGGGATGGGGTTATTGATGAGTTGAAAGATCAAGGATATGACCAGCAGAAAGTCACTATCCAGTTCCAAAGTGCCCAGGGCAACAATGCCACCGCCGGGCAGATTGCACGTAAGTTTGTCGGCGATAAGCCCGATGCTATAGTGGCGATTTCCACTCCGGCTGCCCAGGCGGTGGTTGCGGCCAGCAAAACTATCCCCGTGGTCTTTACCACCGTCACCGATCCGGTTGCTGCAAAGCTGGTGCCGGGCTGGCAGGGCAGTGCCACGAATGTGACTGGTGTCTCTGATGGCATTCCCATTGAGCAGCAGGTGGATCTGATTTTAAAAGTGTGCCCGCAAGCCAGCCGCATAGGGATGGTCTATAGCCCTGGTGAGGTGAATTCCACCGTGGTGATGAACGAACTGAAGCAGGAGCTGGATAAACGTGGTCTGACTTTTGTGGCGGCCACCGCAGCACGCACCATCGATGTGGCCCCGGCGGCCAAAAGCCTGGTCGGCAAGGTGGATGCTATCTACACCAATACAGACAATAACGTGATTGCCACCTACGAGTCGTTGGTGGGCGTCGCTAACCAGGCGAAGATCCCGCTGATTTCCGGTGACAGCAGTGTCGCCAAACGGGGTGCCACGGCGGGTTTGGGGGTTAATTACTACGATTTGGGACGTCAGACCGGCAAGATAGTGGTGCGTATTCTGCGGGGTGAGAAGCCTGGCGATATTCCCCCCGAAAAGAGCAGTAATCTCAAATTAAGCCTCAACCTGAGCGCAGCGCAAAAACAGGGCGTGACCCTGTCTGATGAATTGCGTAAGAGTGCCGAGGAAGTTATTGAATAATCATCAGTAAAAACTCAATACAATTGTCATTGACCTGTCACTTTTGGCAGGTCATATTTGTTTTATGAGGTTTGTATGTCCCTGATTGCCCTGATGGGTGCTTTGGAGATAGGCCTGATTTTTGGCCTGGTTGCCCTGGGGGTTTTGATCTCCTTTCGGATCCTCAATTTTCCTGATTTAACGGCAGATGGCAGTTTTCCTCTGGGCGGCGCTGTGGCGGCAGTGCTGATTGTCAGCGGTTGTAATCCCTGGCTGGCTTGTGTCGTGGCGGCGATAGCCGGGCTGGCGCGGGCTGTATCACCGCCTGGCTGCATGTTCGTCTGGGCATCCTGCAGCTTTTAGCCAGT
>JBOFSC010000232.1:0-1857 GCA_051651345.1 Enterobacteriaceae bacterium | reverse complement strand
TCACCGACCATAAGCCATTACCATACACGGGCAACACCAGTTGATTGACCTTGCCCTGTTGATCTTTGACCAGATAAATTTCTGCGATGTTACTGACACGCCGAATCCCTGCGGGATCCTGATTCGCGGGCAGATCACGGCTTTTAGACGGATCTTTCAGCGCAGCAGCCATATCGAAGCTTGCCGGGCTCTTATCGATAAAGCGACCACTTTGTAGTTCGATCAGGCGCGGTTCAATAAATTGCTGGTAACGCTGCTCTATCTTCTGGATATCGAGATCTGGCAACATCAACCCGGTCACTTCCAGAATCTTGACCTGTTTATCCAGTTGCTTTTGCTGATCCTGTTTTGCTTTCAGGCCAACCGCCGAACCGGCAACCACGATGGAACAGACCAGACAGAGCACGATGATGACCAGTAGTGTGTTTCCGATACTGTCATTGTTTCTAGCCACGTGTTTTCCTCCGCTTTATATTGGCCTGCATCACCATGTAGTCGAACAGCGGTGCAAACAGGTTGGCAAACAAAATCGCCAGCATCATTCCCTCGGGATACGCCGGGTTAACAACGCGGATCATCACACACATTGCCCCAATGAGAATCCCAAACCACCAGCGTCCTTTATTGGTAAAAGAGGCGGAAACCGGATCGGTTGCCATAAAGATCATTCCGAAAGCAAAACCGCCTAACACCAGATGCCAGTACCAGGGCATGGCAAACATGGGATTGGTGGCAGAACCGATAAAATTAAACAGCGTTGCAGTGACGATCATCCCAAGCATCACACCCAGAATAATGCGCCAGGAGGCGATACGGCCAAACACAATAATGGCCCCACCCAGCAGAATCATCAGCGTGGAAACTTCACCGATAGAACCAGGAATATTACCGATAAAGGCATCCATCCAGGAGATATTTTGTCCAGTGGTCGTATGCACCAGGCTGGCCTGGCCGCCACTGCTCCATTGAGACAGCGGAGTTGCACCAGAAAAACCATCGGCTGCGGTCCAGACTAAATCGCCGGAGATCTGCGCCGGATAAGCAAAAAACAGAAAGGCCCTGCCTGCCAGCGCCGGGTTCAGGAAGTTACGCCCCGTACCACCGAAGATCTCTTTGGCGATCACCACACCGAAGGTGATGCCCAGCGCCGCCTGCCACAAAGGCAATGTGGGCGGCACAATCAAGGCAAACAGGATGGAGGTGACAAAGAAGCCTTCATTGATCTCATGCTTGCGGATAATAGCAAACAGCACTTCCCAGAAGCCGCCGACCAAAAAGCTCACCAGATAAATCGGCATAAAGTAGATGGCACCGAGCAGCAGCATACTGCCCCAGCCCGCTTCACTGTGCAGGTTCGCCCCCAACATCTCCGCCAGACGGTAGTGCCAGTCTGCCGCGATCATCTGCGGCAGCTGCGCCCCCTGATACAGGTTGTTTAACGCCTCAATAGACTGGTGACCCACATTGTACATTCCCCAAAACATGGCGGGGAAAACAGCAAACCATACCAGGATCATCATGCGTTTCAGATCGATCGCATCACGCACATGAGAAGCTCGGGTTGTTACTGTGCCTGGGGTATACAGCAGGGTGGCCGCCGCCTCATACAGAGGATAATATTTGGCCCACTTGCCTCCCGGCACAAAATGGTGTTCGAGCTTCTCCACTAAATTTTTCAAGCCCATTTTCTATTCTTCTCGCTCTATTATGGTCAGAATCTCACGCAGTGCCGGCCCATACTCATATTTTCCCGGGCAGACAAAAGTACATAACGCCAGATCTTCTTCATCCAGTTCCAGGCAGCCTAATGCCATGGCACTGTCCACATCACCGGACAGTAAATCCCGCAGCAACAGG
>JBOFSC010000231.1:0-3686 GCA_051651345.1 Enterobacteriaceae bacterium | reverse complement strand
AAACATTAATTATAACGGAGTATATGGCAATGGCCCGATGGTTAACTAAAAAGCGCCTGTTGAGCGCAAGTTTGCCCTTCCTCTTGATCAGCACTGGCTTACAGGCGCAAACAGTCGTCTACTGCTCAGAAGGATCCCCCGAAGGGTTTAATCCGCAACTTTTCAGCACCAGCGTCACCTATGATGCCAGTGCCGGAACTGTCTATAACCGCCTGATAGAGTTTGTCGTTGGCAGCACTGAGTTAAAGCCGGGTCTCGCAGAGCGCTGGGATATCAGTGAAGATGGCAAAACCTACACCTTCCACCTGCGTAAAGGGGTGAAGTTCCACGCCAGCAAAGAGTTTACCCCGACCCGCGATTTCAATGCCGATGATGTAGTGTTTAGCTTTATGCGTCAGAAGGACCCCAACCATCCCTGGCACCAGGTCTCTGGTGGCACCTATGAATTTTTTGTCGGCATGGGGCTGGATAAAAGGATAGAAAAAATCGAGAAGGTGGATCAAAACACCGTCCGTTTTGTGCTGACTGAGCCTTCCGCGCCTTTCCTGGCGGATGTGGCGATGTCGTTCGCCTCCATTCTGTCGGCGGAGTATGCCGATAAAATGATGGCCGCAGGCACCCCGGAGAAGCTGGATCAACTGCCTGTGGGCACTGGTCCCTTCAAGCTGGTGCAGTATCAGAAAGATTCACGCATTGTCTACCAGGCCGCACCGGACTACTGGGGCGAGAAAGCCAAGCCGCAGCGTCTGGTGTTCTCTATTACCCCGGATGCCGCCATGCGTCTGGCGAAACTGCAGAAGAATGAGTGTCAGGTGATGCCGTTCCCCAATCCGGCGGATCTGGAGCGTATTCGCCAGGATAAAAATATCAATCTGCTGCAAGAGAGTGGCTTAAATGTGGGCTTTATGGCATTCAACGTGCAAAAAGCGCCCCTGGACAATGTCAAAGTGCGTCAGGCGCTGATTATGGCGGTGAATAAAAACGCCATTATCGATGCCATTTATCAAAAGGGCGCCCAGCCAGCTAAAAACCTGATTCCGCCCACGATGTGGGGCTATAACGATGCGGTTAAGGATTACCCTTACTCCCCGGAGCAGGCCAAAGCACTATTGAAGGAGGCCGGTCAGCCTGACGGTTTTGCTATCAAGTTGTGGGCCATGCCGATTCAGCGCCCTTATAACCCCAATGCCCGTCGTATGGCAGAGATGATCCAGGCGGACTGGGAAAAAATTGGCGTCAAGGCCACCATCGTCACCTATGAGTGGGGTGAGTATCTCAAGCGTGCCAAAGAGGGTGAGCATGAGATCATGATGTATGGCTGGACAGGAGATAATGGCGATCCGGATAACTTCTTTAGTACCCTGTTCAGTTGTAATGCAGCCACCCAGGGCATCAACTATGCCAAATGGTGTAACAGTAATTTCGATCAACTGATCAAAAACGCCAATATCGAAACCAACCACGATAAGCGAGCCGCGTTGTATCAGCAGGCGCAAGTGGTGATGCATGAACAGGCTCCGGCGATGTTTATTGCTCACTCCACTGTTTATATGCCGGTGCGCAAAGAAGTTCAGGGTTATGTGATCGATCCCCTTGCTAAACATCGTCTTGATCAAGTTGTACTGAAAAAGTGATGTTAACCGCTGCCAGTATGCCCCTCTCTGCAGGGGCATCTTTTTCACTAAAAATTAAATCATTATGTTGCAGTTTATAATACGTCGTGTGGGGATGATCATCCCCACCTTTATTGGCATTACCCTGCTGACCTTTGCTTTTGTGCATATGATCCCGGGTGACCCGGTTCTGCTGATGGCAGGAGAGCGGGGTATCTCTGCGGAGCGTCATGCACAGTTAATGGAGCAGATGGGCCTTAATAAACCGCTGTTTCAGCAATATCTCAGTTATATTGGTGGTGTGTTACAGGGAGACTTGGGGAACTCTATCAGCAGCCGTTTACCGGTGTGGCAGGAGTTTGTTCCGCGCTTTAAAGCCACTTTTGAACTGGCGACCTTCGCCATGTTGTTTGCAGTGATCGTCGGGCTGCCGGTGGGTGTGCTGGCGGCGGTAAAACGCGGCTCACTGTTTGACTATTCTGCGGTCAGTATCTCCCTGACGGGCTACTCCATGCCGATTTTCTGGTGGGGGATGATGCTGGTGATGCTGGTGTCCGTGCATCTTAATTTGACCCCGGTGTCCGGCCGTGTCAGTGATACGGTGTTTCTGGATGACACACTGCCTCTGACCGGCTTTATGTTGATCGATACCCTGCTGTGGGGAGAGCCGGGCGATTTTCTCGATGCTGTACATCATTTGATCCTGCCCGCCATTGTGCTCGGCACGATTCCCTTGGCGGTCATTGTGCGTATGACCCGCTCTGCCATGCAGGAGGTGTTGGGGGAGGATTATATCCGTACCGCCCGCGCCAAGGGATTAAGTCGCTGGCGGGTGATTGTGGTTCACGCCTTGCGCAATGCCCTGTTGCCGGTGGTGACGGTGATTGGTCTACAGGTGGGTATGCTGCTCTCCGGCGCTATCCTCACCGAGACAATTTTTGCCTGGCCTGGATTGGGGCGCTGGCTGATAGAAGCGCTGCAACGCCGCGATTATCCGGTGGTGCAGGGCGGTGTGTTGCTGGTGGCCACGATTATTATTCTGGTCAACCTGCTGGTGGATATTCTGTACGGGGTGATCAATCCCCGCATTCGTCATGGTCATTAAGGAGGCGAGATGACAATTCCAATCGAAGCGACTCCTGCGGTTATGGCACCGAAACCCATGACGCCCCTGCAGGAATTTTGGCACTATTTTAAGGCCAATAAAGGGGCCTTTATCGGTTTCTGTTATATCGTTCTAATGTGCCTGCTGGCGTTGGGGGCAAGCTGGATAGCACCGCACGCGCCGGATCAACAATTCAGGGAGGCGCTGCTGGTGCCACCCATGTGGCAGGAGGGCGGCAGCGCGCAGTTTATTCTCGGTACCGATGATGTGGGGCGGGATCTGCTGTCCCGTCTGCTGTACGGTGCGCGCCTCTCTCTGCTGGTGGGGGCGATGGTGGTACTTTTTTCCCTGCTGCTGGGCGTGATTCTGGGCCTGGTGGCCGGTTACTTTGGCGGCAAAGTGGATATGCTGCTGATGCGTCTGGTGGATATTATGCTGGCGCTGCCCAGTTTGCTGTTGGTGCTGGTTCTGGTGGCAATCTTTGGCCCCTCCATTGTCAATGCGGCGCTGGCGCTCACCTTTGTGGCGCTACCGCACTATGTGCGCCTGACCCGCGCCGCCGCTCTGGTGGAAGTGAACCGTGACTATGTGATCGCCTCCCGGGTGGCGGGTGCCGGTTCCCTGCGGCAGATGTTTATCAATATTCTGCCCAACTGTTTGCCACCGCTGATCGTCCAGGCCTCACTGGGCTTTTCCAATGCTATTTTGGATATGGCGGCCCTGGGGTTTCTCGGTATGGGCGCTCAACCGCCAACACCCGAGTGGGGCACAATGTTATCCGATGTACTGCAGTTTGCTCAGAGTGCCTGGTGGGTCGTCACCTTTCCTGGTGTGGCGATCTTGCTGACTGTACTGGCGTTTAATCTGATGGGTGATGGTCTGCGTGATGCGCTGGATCCCAGACTGAAACAATAAGATACCCGATGAAAGACGATGGGTAGAACGGGTGAACCAATGTCATTACTACA
>JBOFSC010000230.1:0-2398 GCA_051651345.1 Enterobacteriaceae bacterium | reverse complement strand
TGTGCCTGCATATCGCGACCAAAAAAACTGGCCAGGCGGGCAAAGGATTCATAGTGAACATCACTGTCACCGTAGCGGGCATCATACACTTTACTGATATCGATGTTGGTAATAAAAATGTGGGCCTGGCTCATGACGCTCCCTCTCTTTTTCTGCTGCCTGCAGGCAGCAGAGGCACTGGCAACGGTTAGGGTGTGGCTCTGGGTCTGGAACCGCTCATAGGAATTTTGGCGATCAGCAGCATTCCGATCAACAAAAGCCCGGCGACAAAATAGAGACCGGAGGAGAAGCTGCCCGTTTGATCCTTAAGCCAGCCGATCAGCAACGGACTGACGGCAGAGCCCACATTACCGGTGGCGTTGATCACGGCGATGCCGATAGCTCTGGCACGCAGGCTGATGGATTGATCCGGCGTGGTCCAGAAGATAGCCATAGCGGTGAAGGAACCGGTGGAAGCCATAATAATCCCCAGTAACTGAATCGCCGCATGGTTAGTCAGTGAGGCCAAAACCCAGCCCGCCGCCGCAAACAGGAATGGCAGCATTGTGTGCATTTTGCGCTCCTGCAACCGGTCAGAGCGTTTACTCCACCAGATCATGCCGAGAATCGTGCAGAACTGCGGAATGGCAGCCAGAATACCGATGGTGATATTACTGCTGCCCTGATTAAAACTCTGCAGAATTTGTGGCGTCCAGATATTAATGGCACTGAGGGTATTGGTAAGACAGAAATAGGCCAGGGTATAGAGTATAACGACCGGTGTGAAGATCTCTTTCCACAGACTGCCTTGCTGCATGGCACTGTGGCTGATAGCACCGCCGGGCTGCACCAGCGCCAGACGATCTTCCTCCATCATATCGCGCAGACAGGCTTTATCTTCCTTTGTGAGCCAGTTAGCTTTATCGGGAGAGTCATCCAGATAGAACCAGACGATAAATCCCAGCAGTACTGAGGGAATGCCTTCCAGCAGAAACAGCCACTGCCAGCCTTTAAGATCCATCACCCCATCCAGCGCCAGAATATAGCCGGATACCAGGGAGCCCAGGGCCATGGTGACCGGCATGGCGATCATAAACAGCGCATTGGCGCGGGCGCGGAAGAAGGCGGGGAACCAGTAAGTGAGGTAGACCAGAATCCCCGGCAGAAAACCTGCCTCAGTAATACCGACGATCATGCGCAGAATATAGAGACTGGTGGGCCCCGTGGCAAACATGGTGGCCGTGGAGGCAATACCCCATAACACCATGATGGTGGCGATCCAGCGACGGGCACCGATAATGCTGAGCATCACATTGCTGGGGATACCAAACATCACATAGGTGACATAAAACAGGGTGGCCGCCAGACCAAACATGGTGGAGGTGAGACCAAGATCTTTACCCATGGTCAGACCGGCAAAACCAATATTAATACGATCGAGAAATGAAAAAACAAACAGCACAAACAGAAAAATAATCAAACGTCGAAACAGCTTGTTAATGACGGATTGCTGTTGAGAGGTCAATTTTTTATGCTGCATGGCAGGGTTATCTGCTGCAGGCTGCGAATTCACCTGGATATCAGTCATAGGCATTACCAGATGACAGTATGGGAATATCGCCTTAATGTGGGTGATAAAATCCCTTTGCCATCTTCTCCGTGTTATTTATTTTATATTGCCTCTCCCATTTGCGGGGAGAGGGGATGAGTCGTACAAACGGTAATGAACAATAGTGCCCTGCTTTTAATAAACGCTCGCTGATTTGCCGTCGGCGATAACCGGCTGGCCTGTATCTCCCTTAAATTGTCGTGCCAGTGATTCAGCCGCTCTGGCAAGCAGGGTGGTATCCACGCCGACCGCCACAAACAGTGCGCCCAGATCCAGATAGTGGCGCGCGGTGGCCGGGTCAGCCATTAAAAGTCCCGGCGCCTTACCGGCGGCCAGAATCTGCTCAATACAGTGTTCTATGGTGTGACGAACCTCTGGATGATTGGGCTGACCGCGCCATCCCATATCCGCCGACAGATCCGCCGGGCCGATAAAGACCCCATCCACGCCCTCCACCTGCAGAATTTGCGACAGATTCTTCACTGCCTGGCGGGTCTCTACCTGAACGATGACACACATCTGCTGGTCGGCATCGTGCAGATAATTATCCACCTGATTCCAGCGTGAAGCGCGGGCCAGTGCACTGCCCACACCACGAATCCCCTGGGGAGGGTAGCGGGTGGCGCGTACCGCCAGCTCTGCTTCCTCAGCTGTCTGTACCATGGGCAGAATCAGGGTTTGCACCCCCAGTTCCAGAATCTGTTTGATTAACACCGGATCATTGCACGGAGGACGCACAACAGCCTGAGAGGCGTAAGGGGCAATCGCCTGCAACTGCGCCAGCATCGTCTGCAGATCATTGGGGGCGTG
>JBOFSC010000229.1:0-3755 GCA_051651345.1 Enterobacteriaceae bacterium | reverse complement strand
AGGTCTTAGTATTTACCCTGTAATGAATTAAAGGTACATCAATGTGTTATGAGCTTAAGTACCTACATATGTTTGCCTGATAGCTTTACCCTTAACACTATTCAGCAAGCCTCCATCACTGGAGGCTTGCCGCTTTATACCCCTACAAACCTCTGTCCTGATTTTTCCCAGCGTAATCCTGATTAAGCTGTACAGGCCGGACCAGACGCTCTTCCGGCATAGCATCCCCCTGCTCGCTTTTCTCGTGCTGCAGCGCCAGGACCGCCTCGGCAAACAATTCCGGTCGGCCGTTATAGAGGACTTGCTCCGGTTTCTCCGCAGCCAGCTTGCGTTGCAACATCTCACGCCATGGGTGATCCTTGATCAGATGCAGCGCACCCTTGATATACTCTTCCGGCGTGTTCGCTGTCAGTTCTGCAGGCATCCCCATTCTGGCAAACAGTGCCGCATCTATCCTGGTATGGATTTCCGGGCCATTCATACAGACACCCGGAATATGCAGCGCTACCACATCCACCAGACTGTTGGTATTCCCATAAGGGAAGGGGTTAGCAAACAGATCGCAGGAACACATTCTTTGCAGATATTCCGGCAAGGTAAACTGCGTATTGACCTCTGCATCAGGCAGAATCTCTTTAATCGCACTGCTCATATAGTCATGAATAATGCCCACTGAGCTGACCATATAGAAGCAGAACTGTACCGGAACCCGGCTGCGCTCCTCAATTTGCCGCAACGTATGCAGAAAACCAGGGTTGATCTTCATAATCGCCGCCGGTACCGCAACCCGAACCGGTTTATGCGGATCTCTGTTCGCACTGCTCTCTATTTGCCGTGTCGGCAAGGGCTCTATCAGATTCAGGTCCACATAAGGGATTGAACCCACAGGTAACGCGGCCACCCGCTCACCAAAGCAGGCCAGATCCCCAACCATATCCTCTTCCGCCATAAACGCATCTAACTGCGTGCTAAACATCGAAGCCGCGTGACCGTATGAGGCAATCTGCAACGGTGCCAGACGCAGGTTGGACAGATAGACCGTGTGCTGGAACATGCCCACACTGATGTAATAAACTAAATCAGGTCGCTGCTGCTGAGCCAGAACTATCGCCTTATTAAAGACCTCGTTTCTGTCAAACAGATGCACATCATCAAACAGCTGTCGGGTCTTATCATCCAGCATGGTCTCCACGCCGATGGCACACAGGGTATATTTTTCCCCCAGGGCCCGCAGTGAAATAGAGTGCGTACGATAAAGGCTATGACGCGAGTTAAACCACTCCAGGATAATAAACGCCAGAGGCTTCTCTCTAACCGGCGGCGGCGTGGTGACATCTTTATAGCCCAACTTAATCAACGTATTGCGAATCAGACGATTAAGCTGCTTTTTCATCCCATGTTTGCCAGGTATATCCGCATAGGAGCTAAACATATACCCTTCATGCAGCAAAGGTATCGGCAGAAAATCCGTGGTTTCCAAAGATTTCATCGCTTTGGGCAACCAGGCGAGTATCTTTTCCCGTTTATCATGCCCGGCCTGAGTGGGCAAGGCACGGCAGCTTAACAGACAAAACAGCAATACGACGGTGTGTTTCCAGTCATAATTCCACAACTCATCCAGTTGCAGCTCAATCTGTGAGTCTGGATAGTAACTGAGGCAGAAGATTTTAAAGGTATTCTCATTGAGTGTAAGAGAATCCGTACGTCCCCCACCGGCAATGTTGTGACTAAAGATGATATGGTCAGCATGCCCATAGCCACTGACAGCAAAAATCATCGCCAGCCAGCGATAATAAAGCATTAAGCGCACAAAACCGTCATCGGTTAAGGCAAAATCAGGTCGGGCAAATAGTTCTGTGATCGCGCCCGCCAGGCGAGTACAAATTCGTCGATTTATCTGGTTGGCTGTTAGCCCTTTGGTATTCGCGGTAATGTTGTTGCCCCATTGACCATAAAAATTGTCAACCTGACCCAACAGAAATAGTAATTCATTGCATGCTTCTTCCTGTGCATTGATATTTACCAGATATTCAAAACGTTCAAGGTTAAATATCTTGGGTGCTTCTGCCATAAATCAGCCCCTTATACACATTAATTAACGCAGGGAAAGAGAAAATCAAAGCTGTTTATGGGGTGATCACCCGATAGACAGATTAATTTTCATGATTGTTTAATTCTGGACTCTTATTAGCTTAGTTTATAAATCTGGATGTGCCACATTAATCTTTTCCCGTTGTAACATCAGGATCGCTTCAGCAAACAGCTCTGGCTGACCATGGTATAGCCTCTGTTCCGGCTTATCGGCAGTCAGCTTGCATTGCAGAGACTCACGCCATGAATGATCTTCAATTAAATGCAGCGCGGCATTGATATACTCATCCCGATTATTGGCTGTCAGCTCCGCGGGCATCCCAAGACGGGCAAACAGCGCCGCATCGATGCGGGCATGAATTTCCGGGCCATTCATACAGACCCCGGGAATATGCAGTGCGATCACATCCACCAGGCTGTTGGTGTTGCCATAGGGGAAGGGATTGACAAACATGTCGCAGCGACTGAGTCGGTGCAGATATTCAGTCAGGCTCAGTTGTACATTAACCTCAGCTGACGGCAGCACCTCTTTGATGGACTGGGACATATAGTCATGAATAATGCCCACGGAATTAACCATATAGAAGCAAAATTGTACCGGTACCCGGCTGCGTTCGCCTATCAGACGCAGGGTCTGCAAAAAGCCGGGATTGATCTTCATCATAGCCGCCGGAATAGCCACTTTCACCGTCTGGCGGGGATGTCTGTCTGCACTGTTTTCAATGGTCCGCACCGGTAAGGGTTCAATTTGGGCCAGATCGACATAAGGGATCGACCCCACAGGTAGCGCCAGCACAGGTTCACCGAAACAGGCCGGATCGCCAATCATATCCTCTTCGGCAATAAAGGCATCTAACTGTGGGCAGAACATCGAGGCAGCATGTCCATAAGAGGCGATCTGCAACGGTGCCAGACGTAAATTAGACAAGGCCACCGTATGCTGAAACATACCAATACTGATGTAATACACTAAATCTGGCAACAGCTGTTGCGCCAGTTCCACTGCCTTTTCAAACAGTTCATTCTGGTCATAAAGATAAATTTCATTGAACAATCGTGCACTTTTCTCATCAAGGATCCCATCTCTACCGACAGCACACAAGGTATAGACCTCTCCCAATGTCCGCAGTGAAATAGAGTGGGTACGATAGAGGCTATGGCGCGAGTTAAACCACTCCAGAATAATAAAGGCTATCGGTTTCTGTCTCACCGGGGGAGGCTCACTAATATCCTGATAATTCGATCTGAGTAAGGAATTACGGATCAAACGATTCAGTTCTTTTTTTATGGCGTGCTTGTCTGCTACATCCGCATAGGAAGAGTACATATATCCTTCATGTAACAGAGGTGCGGGTAGATAATCGGCCGTCTTCAGGGATTGCATTTTTTTCGGTAACCAGGCGAGTATCTGTTCCCGTTTTTCATGCCCGGCCGGGGTCGGTAATGCACGACAACTTAGCAGACAGAACAATAACATTACGCTACGCTGCCAGTCATAATTCCATAGTGTATCCAGTTGTACCTCTATTTGTGAGTCAGGATGATAACAGAGGCAGAAGATTTTAAAGGTATTTTGATTCAGGGTAAGAGAATCTGACCGTCCGCTCGCGGCAATATTGTGACTGAAGATGATATGGTCTCCGTTACCATAACCACTCACGGCA
>JBOFSC010000228.1:0-1648 GCA_051651345.1 Enterobacteriaceae bacterium | reverse complement strand
GTAAAGGTGATGCCATCCACTCCAGGGTGTTCACTGAGCCAGGCCCCGGCGGAGTCAGGGCCAAAACCATGTACCAGATTAAATACGCCGGGAGGCACTCCGACTTGATCCATCACTTCCGCCAGTAGTGTGGCGGTGCCCGGCGTCACTTCTGAAGGTTTGACCACCACCGTATTACCGCAGGCCAGCGCTGGACCGACTTTCCAGGTCATCAGAAGTAAGGGGAGGTTCCATGGGCTGATCACGGCGATCACGCCGCGTGGCGCGCGCACACCGTAGCTTTGCGCATGGCCGCCATCCGGCGTTTCAAAATCATAGCTTTCGGTGGGGAAGCGTTGCATCAGATCGGCAAACACCCGGAAATTATCGGCACCCCGGGGAATATCCAGGTGACTGGCCAGGCTGTGCGGTTTGCCGGTATCGGCGATTTCAGCCGCCAGGAAGTCATCAAAGCGATCCTGAACACCTTCGGCGATAGCCACCAGCATCTTACGGCGCTCATTCAGGGTCATTTTGCCCCATGGGCCATGTAAAGCCGCTCTGGCCGCTTTTACCGCCGCATCGACGTCCTGCTGTCGTGCCTCATGGATCATCCCAACCAGGGTGTTGTCCACCGGGCTGCGGTTTTCAAATTGTCTTTCTGTGGCGACCCACTGCCCGTTGATGTAGTTTTTAAACTCTCGCATATTTTGTTCCTTTTACCATCCTGTATTATTGATTTCTGTTGGCCCCGGATGGACGGTGGGTGATGGGTTAGCAGACTCGCCGTGAATCCATCCCTGGAGGCTCGGCCTTGCCGCGTCCTGCGGCAAACGGTCTGCTAACCCATCACCCACCCTCCATCCTCCTGCCGCGCTATCAGGGGAGTTGTTTTTAGTGGGTACTCAATGCATTCAGGCCAGCCTGGGCGCAGATTTCATCCTGTTGTTCTGTGGCACCCGATACACCGATACCGCCAATCCACTCGTCGCCGTCGGGTATCGGTAAGCCTCCACCAAAAATAATTAAGCGTGGCTGGTTGGCGAAGCCCAGTTTCATGCCTTCATCATGGCCAATCGCTGACATCCACTCTTTGGTGGCAAAGCCAAAACTGGCGGCGGTATAGGCCTTGTCGATAGCCAGATCGATGCTGTGCAGAAAAGCGCCCGGTGTGCGCAGAAAGGCCATGAGCTGGCCGCCACGATCGACAACGGCTACATTGATTTTCCAGCCTTCCTGTTGTGCTTTTTCCATGGCAGCAACGCAAGCGGCTTGTGCGGCTTGCCAGGTCAGGCCTGGCGTGTCGCAACGGTGTGGCGTTTTCAGTTGGCTCATTCCCCTCTCCCTTTAGTTAACTCACCACTGATAAAAAGGCTTCATTCAGGTTGCGGTTGTGATAGAAGATGCCGGCACCCAATTCGTCTGCATCCCAGGTGATCACGGGTTTATCGGGATAGGAGATATAACCGCCACTGAAGACTTCGTTACGGTTGCCGGAGGGATCGAAAAAGTAGACTGTGGTGCCCCGGGTAATGCCGTGTCTGGTGGGGCCAATATCCAGAGAGCAGCGCTTCATGGAGATAAGATCAGCGGCGCGTAGTACCTGCTCCCAGCTGTCCAGGTAGAAAGAGACGTGGTGCAGTTTGTTCTGTTCGTGGTGACGGATAAA
>JBOFSC010000227.1:0-3720 GCA_051651345.1 Enterobacteriaceae bacterium | reverse complement strand
TTTTGCGACTCATGGTCAACGAGCTCATCCCAGGCGAGATCAGAAAAGTATGTTGCTATCGTTAGGTCTTAGTATTTACCCTGTAATGAATTAAAGGTACATCAATGTGTTATGAGCTTAAGTACCTACATATGAGCTGGCAATACCAGGTTATTCTCTAAACAACGCCTCGATATTAAGCCCTTGTGTTTGCAGAATATCACGCAAGCGGCGTAATCCCTCCACCTGAATTTGCCTGACCCTCTCACGGGTGAGACCAATTTCTCGGCCAACATCCTCCAGAGTGGCGGCTTCATATCCCAGTAAGCCAAAGCGACGCGCCAGTACTTCTCTCTGTTTGGCACTCAGTTCAAACAGCCATTTGACAATACTTTGCCGCATGTTGTCATCCTGAGTCGTGCCTTCCGGACCATGTTCATCCTCATCCGCCAATACATCCAGCAGGGCTTTTTCCGAATCCCCACCCAGAGGCGTATCCACTGAGGCAATACGTTCATTGAGACGCAGCATTCTGCTGACATCATCAACGGACTTGTCCAGTTTGGTCGCTATCTCCTCGGCACTCGGCTCATGATCCAGGGTGTGCGATAACTCGCGCGCCGTGCGTAAATAGACATTTAATTCTTTAACTATATGGATTGGCAGGCGAATCGTCCGTGTCTGATTCATAATAGCCCGTTCAATGGTTTGCCGAATCCACCAGGTGGCGTAAGTGGAGAAACGAAACCCTCTTTCAGGATCAAACTTCTCTACTGCGCGAATGAGACCCAGGTTCCCTTCTTCGATCAAATCCAGCAGTGCCAGCCCCCGATTACCATAGCGTCTGGCGATTTTGACCACTAAGCGTAAGTTACTCTCAATCATTCTGCGTCGGGAAGCCACATCGCCACGTAAAGCACGACGGGCAAAGTAGACCTCCTCTTCGGCAGTCAATAACGGAGAGTAACCGATTTCACCCAGATAGAGCTGTGTCGCATCAAGCACCCGTTGCGAGGCATCTTGCGCCAGCAGCTCCTCATCAGCTAACTCTTTTTCCAGTTCAACTTCTTGATCCAAAGTTTGTTCATCAAACTCGTCCGTTCCTTGCTCTTCGAAATCCGTCTCATCACTCAACTCGTTAACTTTCAGCATGTTTTGACTCATAGCTGGTTTTCCACCCGTCTTTAAGGCACAGAGTAGAACCCATGGGCTCTACCCAATTATCGCTGCGGCAGGTAGCGCAGCGGGTTAACGGATTTCCCCTTGTAACGAATTTCAAAATGCAAACGTACTGAACTGGTTCCGGTGCTTCCCATGGTTGCTATTTTTTGCCCCGCTTTTACATCTTCCTGTTCCCGGACCAGTATATTATCGTTATGAGCGTAGGCACTGAGGTAATCATCATTATGTTTGATGATAATTAAGTTACCGTAACCCCGCAGGGCATTACCGGCATAAACAACGCGTCCACTTGCGGTTGCCAACACAGGTTGCTCTCGTGTTCCGGCAATATCAATTCCTTTATTCCCTCCCTCAGCAGAAGAGAAATTATCTATGATCTTTCCTTGAGTTGGCCATATCCAGCTTCCCGTCGCCACTGGCGGAGGTGTTACTGGTTCAGCAGATGAAGTTACTTTTGTATTACCTGGTTGAATCGTAGTTGAAACTGGCGCTTTTTCTGGCGCTGTCTCAGCTGCAGTTAAATTAGTTTGCGTGGCTCTTCCGTTATTTGCCAGTTCACTATTTGAGGATTTACCATTATCAACGGTATTTACACCATTAACACCGGTTTTAATAATTTGTCCCACTTCCAGATGATAGGGCTCAGGAATATTATTACGTTGCGCCAGGTCACGAAAATCAGTACCGGATATCCATGCGATGTAAAAAAGGGTGTCACCACGCTTTACCTGATAGGTACCGCCAGTATAACCCCCTTTAGGAATTGAGCGGTAATTCCGATTATAGACTATTTGACCATTTTGAGTGGCAGAAGGTTGCATCTCCCCTCTTCTGTTTGTCGCTCCTGAGTCACCGACTGAGCTGATGCTTGCAGGAGGAGTATCCTTTTTGGTGCAACCAGACAATATTGATAAGACAATAAAACAAAGGGTTATGCGGCATAACTGGTTCATTGAGGCTCCCACGCTTTGATTCTCCTCACAAGCTTTACATAATTTTTGTTACAATTTGCCGTATGACACGGATTGACTCTCCTTTATGAGAGCTCTCCTTTGACCAGCGGTACAAACCGAACTGGCTCTACCCTGATGGTATCGTACTGGTCACCGCGCCGCACAATACACTTTAAAGACTGCTGTGTCTCACCTACCGGGATCACCAGACGCCCGCCATCACCCAGTTGACTTAGCAGGGAGGGAGGGACCACATCGGCGGCAGCAGTGACAATAATCGCATCAAAAGGCGCTTTTCCCTGCCAGCCCTGCCAGCCATCCGCATGTCGTGTCGACACATTATGCAGATCCAGCTGCTTTAAGCGACGTTTGGCCTGCCACTGTAAGCTCTTGATCCGCTCCACAGAAAACACATGCTGCGCCAGACTGGCCAGAATCGCCGTCTGATATCCCGACCCTGTGCCTATCTCCAGCACCCGAAAATGGGGCTGCAGCTGCAGTAATTCTGTCATCCTGGCAACAACATAGGGTTGCGAAATCGTCTGCCCCAAACCGATAGGCAGCGCGGTATTCTCATAGGCCTTATGAGCCAGCGCCTCTTCCACAAAAACCTCGCGAGGAATCGCCCCCATCACCTGCAATACCCGCTGGTCCTTGATTCCTTGCTGGGATAACATCTCCAGTAGCGTCTTTACCTGTTTATTTTGCATAGTGTTTGTTTTACATAGAGTTTTGTCAACATAATGACTTTAATACCCTTTGTCTGGCAAATGGTCCCGTGCCGATAGCCCGTTATCATACCCTGCCCGCCTGCGTTGTTCAAAATAGATGGTTCAAAATAGATGGTTCAAAACAGATGGCTCAAAACAGATGGCTCAAAACAGATGGCTCAAAACAGATGGCGAATCAACGCTGATAACGGGTCAAAATAGCGTATGTGTTGTTATTGCGGTGCTTTTATCAGCAAGACAACCGCTTCACAGGCAATGCCCTCCCCCCGGCCGGTAAACCCCAATTTTTCTGTGGTCGTGGCCTTTACATTGACCTGGTGCAACTCACACTGTAAGTCCTGACACAGATTGCTGCGCATTTGCGCAATAAAAGGCGCCATTTTAGGTGCCTGGGCGATGATCGTCAGATCTAAATTGCCCAACTGATACCCCAGTTGCTGCACGCGCTGATAGATATCGCGTAGCAGAACACGACTGTCCGCCCCCTTCCACTCCGGATCAGTGTCAGGAAACAGGGTACCGATATCCCCCAGCGCCACCGCCCCCAGCAGGGCATCGCTGGCGGCATGTAACGCGATATCCCCATCGGAATGGGCGTGGATACCCTGAGGATTGGGCACCCTGACCCCGCATAAGACCAGAGGATTCTCACCGCCAAATCGGTGTACATCAAAGCCGTGGCCAATACGCATCATCATTCTGTCTCCTGCTGATTAGAAAGGTAAAATCGGGCCATGGCCAAATCTTCCGGGTAAGTCACTTTAATATTGTCCATTCTGCCTGGCACCAGTAACGGTTGATAGCCACAGTACTCCAGCACTGAGGACTCATCGGTTATGGTGATACCCGCCTCCTTCGCCTTGAGGAAGCACGCC
>JBOFSC010000226.1:0-2099 GCA_051651345.1 Enterobacteriaceae bacterium | reverse complement strand
CTGATGTGACAGGGTTTGTGCCTCCTGCTCGCTGCTACAGCGGCTAAACAGATGCAGATCCGCCCCCACAATAAAAGAGTCGCTTTTACCTGAAAGCAAAATCACGCCGCGTAACCCCGGCTGCTGCGCCACCTGCTGTAGCACCTTATCTAACTGGAGTACGAAGTCATGGTTAATCAGGTTATAGCGTTGCTCTGCCTGGGTGAAGGTCAGCAGCGCCACATTATCACGCCAGCTCAGCTGGAATATCTGCTCGCGATCCTCACTCATGCTGTGCCCTCCACGACCACGGCCGCCCCCAGCCCCCCGGCGGCACAGGTGGTTGCCAAACCCAGCCCCCCACCACGACACCGCAGGGCAGATAACAGTTGGGTTATCATGCGTGCTCCTGTGGCGGCAAACGGATGACCAAAGGCAATGGAACCGCCATGGATATTAAGCCGCGCCGGATCGATCTCCCCTACCGCCGACGAACGCCCCAGCGTCTCACGGGCAAATCGCTGACAGGCCAGCAACTTAAGATTGGTTAATACCTGAGCGGCGAACGCTTCATGCATCTCCACCAGAGCAATATCTGCCAGGGTAATACCCGCCTGCTCCAGGGCCAGCGGCACGGCGTAAGCGGGCCCGGCCAGAAGATCCTGCCAGACATCACTGGCGCTAAACGCCATACTGCGCAGATACCCCAGCGGCTGTAGCCCCAGAGCGTGGGCCTGTTTTTCACACATTAACAGCAGGGCTGCCGCGCCATCGGTCAGCCCTGAGCTGTTACCAGCGGTAATAGTGCCATACTGCTTATCAAATACTGGGGGTAAGCGGGCGTAACGCTCCAGGCTGGAATCCGCTCTGACCATCTCATCGCCGGTGACTATTTGCTGATAGGGTGGCAGGTATGCCGTCATCACCTCTTCGGTTAACAAACCTGCCTGCCACGCTTCAGCGGCTAACTGGTGCGAGCGGTGGGCGAAAGCGTCTTGCTGCTCACGGCTGATATGATGCCTTTTAGCCATCTGCTCGGCACTGGCCCCCATGCTTAAGCCGGTGCTGTACTCTCTGGCTGAAGGGATCTGCGGCAGGAGATCACGGGGACGCAGCCGGGTCAGCAAACGCAAGCGCTGCATCAAAGAGCGGCTTTTATGTAGCTGCAGGAACGTTGAGCCCAGTTGATCGCTCCACTGAAACGGCATATGAGAGCAGGAGTCTGCGCCCCCCGCTACCCCAGCCGAAATCGTGCCCGCCATAATACTGTGTACCACACCGGCCAGTGCCTGGAAACTGGAGGCGCAGGCTTTAGTGACGCTCCAGGCATCGGTACGTAGATCAAGACCGCTGCTCAGAACAATTTCACGGGCGATATTGGGTGTAGCCGGGGACTGGACGACCTGAGCAAAGACAATCTGCTCAATAACAGAAAGGGGGAATTCGCTGCGTAACAGCAGTTCCCTGACCACCATGGAGCCCAGTTCTAAAGCGCTTAAACCCTTTAGTGCGCCGGACTGTCTGGCGAAGGGGGTACGCAAGCCACTGATAATGGCAATTCGTCCCCCCTGATAACTGAGTAATGGACGCAGCTTGCTCATAAAAAACCGTATCCTGATAATGAAAGTGGTTTAATTTTGTAGTGATGGTGACCTTCCCTACAACGACTATCTTCCTGTACCTGAATACATTAGCTCTACTTATTTGTTTAAGTGTCGGCTATGAATTGATTTTTAGCAAACCACGCCCCCAGTTAACGCAAGGCCAGTTGAAAAATCAGCGTCTCCGCCTGACAGGAGAAGTGAAAGCTGGCTGTCAGCGTTACACCGTCTGCATTGCATTCCATCTGGCTCTCTATCTGACAAGGCTCTGATTCCACCGCCCTCGCTTTCTCTGTTAAAGCGGCCAACATCTGCTCGGCTTCCGCCTGAGTGGCAAAATGGTGCTGGTAAGTTGTACTACAATCGCTGTTATCAATCACCCATATGTAGGTACTTAAGCTCATAACACATTGATGTACCTTTAATTCATTACAGGGTAAATACTAAGACCTAACGATAGCAACATACTTTTCTGATCTCGCCTGGGATGAGCTCGTTGACCATGAGTCGCAAAAAAAT
>JBOFSC010000225.1:0-4791 GCA_051651345.1 Enterobacteriaceae bacterium | reverse complement strand
TCGCGCATTTTCTCCCTGGCGGCAATTAAGTCAGGTCCATCCGCAATGGTGCTGAAATCGATCAGCACGGGCTCGCCCTGAGCAATAAGTTGTTCAGTATAGTCAGATTGCTTTGGATGATTACTCAGCCATGTGTTGGCATCAATACTCACCGGTGTATATTCAGCCCGGGCAGGGACGATAAACAGAGTTATAGCAGCAAGAACGGTCAGTGGAGCCAATCTCTTGAGTGTCCTGTCGTAAATTTTCATTGTGATCACCTAAAATCAAAGTAATAAACGGGTGACAGATTGCATCCATAGGCGTGTGATTAATTATCTGAAATGAATAGCGAAAGCTATTTTATAGGGCGGTTCCGTGGCAGTATAATTTGTTGTATGTAATACAGAGGCGAAAGGATAGTGTGCTCGCCATTATTATGGTGAAAGTGGCGTCATCACGACGTGAGGTTACTTCGTATGGAGTGGATACCCTGAGCAGGGTATCCAGCTTGTTACATCAAGATTGAATCTATCATAGGAGATCCTGTGGCGCAACAAATGTTTTAATTGTGTAAACATTGAGTTGCGTATTGGTTGTGCAGGGCGAGATAAGAAGGATCACTCTCCTGCACACCCGTTAGCTGCCAACATCAATCCCTTTAGCTTGCAGATCAGCATGATAAGAGGAACGAACAAAAGGACCGCAGGCTGCATGGGTAAAGCCCATTGCCAGCGCCTGCTGCTTTAGCCCTGCAAACTCATCCGGGCTGACGTAACGCTCCACGGGCAGATGGTGTCGGCTCGGTTGCAGATACTGGCCCAGGGTGAGCATAGTGACATCATGAGCACGTAAATCACGCATCACCTGCAGGATCTCTTCATTGGTCTCCCCCAAACCCACCATCAGGCCAGATTTTGTAGGAATATCAGGATGAAGCTGTTTAAAGCGCTGCAACAGTTGCAGTGAGTGCTCATAGTTGGCCCCCGGGCGAATCTTGCGATAGAGACGGGGAATATTTTCCAGATTGTGATTAAACACATCGGGAGGGCTTTGGGTCAACACCTGCAGCGCTGGATCCATACAACCGCGAAAATCCGGAACCAGAATCTCGATTTTAATTTCAGGATTATGCTGGCGAATAGTCGTGATACAGTCGGCAAAGTGCTGCGCGCCGCCATCCTTTAGATCATCGCGATCCACGGAGGTCATCACCACATATTTCAGGCCCATATCGCGAATGGTGATCGCCAGTTTGTGTGGCTCTTCGGCATCCGGGGGCAGGGGACGACCATGGGCCACATCGCAGAAAGGACAGCGACGGGTACAGATATCCCCCAGAATCATAAAAGTGGCGGTACCATGGTGAAAACACTCAGCCAGATTGGGGCAGGCGGCCTCTTCACACACGGAGTGCAGACCATTGCGACGCATGGCGGCCTTGATATGCTGAATACGGCTGGTATCCGTCGGCAGTTTGATCTTCATCCACTCCGGCTTGCGTAACGGCTTTGTGCCGGCCGCATCTTCAATATTCTGTACCGGGATCAGGCGGGTTTTTTCAGCATCACGGTATTTAGTACTACGTTCCGTCATCGATGATTCACTCATAGTCATGGGGGTTCCAGGGCTGCTCTTCACTCTCAGGGTCACCGAGCAGATGGTTAAAATGGTGTAGCAACAGATCAGACACCTGCGCCAGGGTCACATCCGGTCGCCGGTTTTTGATCTGGGTCATTTTCAGCCCAGTATACCCGCAAGGATTGATATAAGAGAAGGGGGTGAGATCCATATCCACATTCAGCGCCAACCCATGAAGGGAACAACCTTTACGGATGCGTAAGCCCAGAGAGCAGATTTTATCCCCATCACAGTAGACGCCGGGGGCATCCGGGCGCGCCACTGCAGTGATGCCCAGTTGTGTCAGGGTGGCGATCACACTGTTTTCCAGCAGGCTGACCAACTGCCGCACCGAAAGGGAGTAGCGTTTCAGCTCCAGCAGCGGGTAGAGGATAATTTGCCCA
Source organism: Enterobacteriaceae bacterium (assembly GCA_051651345.1). GTDB lineage: Bacteria > Pseudomonadota > Gammaproteobacteria > Enterobacterales > JBOFSC01 > JBOFSC01. The sequence goes on along the minus strand of JBOFSC010000225.1, from coordinate 2,788 downwards.
GGTCCATGATAGGTTACCTGCCCCCCGCGATCGCTGTGGATCACCGGAATATCTGAAGAGACCAGCAGATGTTCAGCTTTACCCGCCCGGCCCTGGGTAAAGACCGGGGGATGCTGTACCAGCCAGATTTCATCGTGACTGTCAGCGGTTCTTTGCTGCGTAAAGTGGTGCATGGCATCAAAGACCACTTCATAGGGCTGCAGCCCCAGTTGACGCACGATGATGGTTGACACCCGGCAGACTCCAGACAGGCCAGTTACAGAACCATGCGCACGATATCGATATCGCCCAGTTCCCGATACAGTTGCTCCAGTTGCTCAGCATGCTCAGCCTGGATAGTAATGGAGACCGAGTGATAGTTACCTTTACTGCTGGGCAGAATTGTTGGGGTGTAGTCACCAGGCGCGTGACGTTGAATCACCTGCAGAACTTTATCCACCAGTTCCGGCTGAGCCTGTCCCATTACCTTAAAGGTGAAGGGACAGGGGAATTCCAGCAGTTCATTGAGTTTAGTGGTTGTCATCTTAGCCTCGCAACTCAACCGAACCAGCGATGGAACAGGAGCTTAATATAATCGATCATACGGCTGAAAAAGCCACCCTCTTTCACTTCCTGCAGCACCACCAGAGGGCGCTGTTCGATAGTTTTGCCGTCGAGCTGGAAGTTGATGGTGCCCACGACCTGATATTTAGCCAGGGGCGCGTGGAGTTCAGTCTCATTTAACAGATAGCTGGCTTTCAGATCTTTCATCCGTCCGCGGGGAATGGTCAGATAAGCGTCTTTAGCGACACCCAGTTTGACCTGGTTTTGATCGCCAAACCATACCGGCTCACTGGCGAACTCTTTATCGGCTTTGATTGGCGCGATAGTTTCAAAGAAGCGAAAACCCCAGGTGAGCAGTTTTTTGCTTTCGGTTTCACGACCTTTAAAGGTACGGCCACCCAGCACCACGGAAATCAGGCGCATCGGGCCTTCTGTGGCTGAGGCCACCAGATTATATCCCGCCGAGGCCGTATGGCCGGTCTTAATGCCATCCACATGCAGACTGTTATCCCACAGCAAGCCATTGCGGTTCATCTGGCGGATTTTATTAAAGGTGAACTCTTTCTCTTTATAGATGGCATACTCATCGGGCACATCGCGGATCAGCGCCTGCCCCATCAACGCCATATCGCGGGCGCTGCTGTATTGCCCTTCGGCATCCAGACCATGCACCGTCATAAAGTGGGTATTCGCCAGTTTTAACGCTTTCACATAGCCATTCATCAGGTCCACAAAGGCATCCTGGCTACCGGCAACATAGTCGGCCAGAGCGACGCAGGCATCATTACCGGATTGCAGAATCACCCCCCGGCTAAGCTGCGCCACCGACACCTGTTCCCCCGGTTGCAGAAACATCAGGGAGGAGCCCTTAAAGGCGGGATTGCCGGTGGCCCAGGCATCATTGCCAATGGTGACCATATCTGTATCTTTAATCTTACCGGCTTTGATCGCCTGACCGACCACATAGCTGGTCATAATTTTGGTCAGGCTGGCAGGATTGCGGCGCACATCGGCATTCATCTCCGCCAGAACCTTGCCTGAGTTGTAATCCATCAGGATATAGGCTTCCGCATCGATTTGCGGCACGCCTGGGATCATGGTCTTAAGATTGACTTCATCAGCCTGTACCGAAAAAGAGAGGCTGCAGGCCAGTAAAGAAGCCGTCACCCATTGAGGGCCACGGTGACCATTAAACATAAATGAGAGTCTGTTGTTTATCATCAGGGAAATAACATCCGTGGGAAAGTTATCAGCACATCTATTATAACAGAGGTTGATTTTGACATCACCCTCTATACCCCTCCAATGCAAACAGACTCTTTATCTCATTATTGCTCATCGGGATTACTGGGACAGTTATAGCATGAGCAGGGAATTGGGCCACTGCTGGCGCTATAGGGGACGATAAGCCAGTTGTCATTGGCATCGATATTAAAAGAGGCGTAATCCCACTTATCAAAGGTCATATTGGGGGTGACGGTAAATTGCGGACTGGCAATGCCACCGTAGCCCTCTACCGACGATGAGCCAATGGCGGTTTTTTGGTAGATATAGGCCCACCATTTGCCATAAACACCGCTGGAAATGGTGTAGCAAATGCGATCGCCCACGGGGATTTTGATTGTCTCTTCACTCGGATTGTAGTAGTTGCCCGAGCAGTGGTAGAGCTCGTCACAATAATCGGCAACCCAGCCGCCGCTGTTTTTGAGCCCGGAACTGTAGAGATGACTGCGGGTGACCGCTCCGTCAAGGGGGCCGTTATAGACCGGGGTACGTGCCCAGGTACCGTCATCCTGCAAATAGTAGATAAAAGGTGAGGTGTTCACATAGGCGATAATCATACCCGCCTGGCCTTCGGGGTCATCCCAGGTTTTCACTTTGCTATAAGTCTCACCCGCAGGGGCACCGGGCAGCTCCAGCCGGGACCAGTTAGCGCCATTATCATCGGACCGCCATACGCCCTCACTGTTGCTGACCAGCCAACTGTTGGCCTCCCTGGGATCTTCTGCCACGGAAGTAAAAGGTTTCATATTGGGGAAGTCGTGGGTGGTCAGAGTGGGGCTGATATCGCCTCCCACAATAGTGACTACGGTGGAACCGATTTGACCGTCCGGGAAGGTTTTTTCACCTACGGCCATCAGTTGATTGCTCTCCGGCGACAGGGCGACTGACTGGTAGTTGGCCGCGTTTTTATTGTCTGGTTGTTGCAGCCACTTGATATCGGGTTGCAGTTCGTTAGAGAGTT
>JBOFSC010000224.1:0-3405 GCA_051651345.1 Enterobacteriaceae bacterium | reverse complement strand
GTGCATGCAAGATAGTGTTGATCCCCGCGATGCTACCATCCGTTACCAGAAGGGCTGGGGCCGGATAGGGCCAATGCTCTCTGGCCTGCTGTTCCAGCTCCGGCACAATAGCAATGCGTTGATAATGATTTAATTGCCTGGACTGCAAACCGTACAACACCGCCTGACTCAGATCAGGTAACAGCATGGGATCGGGGACTGACCAGCCCAGATCCAGTTTATCGCCTTCAACTTTGGCGTCACCCGGTTCCGGGCTGTTTTGCTGGGGGACAGCAGAGATCCAAACACCATTACGTCGATGCCCGTCGATCATCTTCTGTTTACGCAATATTGTCCAGGCCAGTGAGATAGCCGCCGGGCTCATGGCAAGCTGCTCGGCCAGGGCTCTTATCGGTGGTAGATGGCTGCCAACCGCAATTTTTCCTGACCAAACCAGCTCTGTGACTCTGGAGGCAATGCCCCGACTACTGTAATCCGTGATTTGCTCCGCTAACCAACGGCAATCAATATGAGGAGAAGTTCCGCTCATGAATCCTTCCTAAGTTCCTTGTCATCGCTGACATATTGCGCTCAGGTTATCATTTCTTAGCAGCAGAACCAACCTCCCCCCATCGAGACCTGAAACTTCCCCTTATAAAAATGAACGGAACGGCAGCTCCGGGTCGTCGATAAAGATATCTTCAAAACCCCGGAAATGTTGATAGTGCATCCGTTGTTGATCCAGGGGCCAGCTATATTTCCCCCCCACCTGCCAGAAAAAGGGGCTAAAACCATACTGCAGGCGATCCTTCTTCATTTTCCACAGGACTTCGATTTCCCTGGGATCGCTCTGAAAGTTGGACCAGATATCGTGATGGAATGGGATAACCACTTTGGCCCGCAACGCCTCCGCTGCCCGTAAAATATCAGATGAGGTCATTTTATCGGTCACACCGCGCGGGTTTTCACCGTAAGAGAGCAACGCCACATCTATCTGATGATCATTGCCATGTTTGGCATAGTAGTTGGAGTAGTGTGAATCACCGGAGTGATACAGATTACCGCCGCTGGTTTCAAACAGATAGTTCACCGCCCTTCTGTCCATCCCATCCAGAATGGACTTATCGCTGGAGCTGACGCCCTCCGGCAGTGTGACCAGCGCAGTACGGTCGAACGCATCCAGCACACGGATTTTGATGGCCCCGACCTCGATCAAGTCCCCCACTTTGGCGACAATACAGCGCTCTGCAGGGACGCCCCACTCCTGCCATAGTTTGACGCAAGCTTCCGGTCCGATAAAACGCACTTTGTCGGAACAGTTCTGTAATACCGCCGCCGCCACATTAATATCAATATGATCCGCATGGTCATGGGTCGCCAGTACTGCATCCACCTCTTTAATGGCAAAAGGATCGAGAACAAAAGGAGAGGTTCTCAGATTAGGCTGTAACGCCCGCACGCCTCCCATGCGCATCATCTGATGTTGCTTTTTCATCCAGGGGTTTTTATGGCTGCGTTTGCCAGTGCCGCACCAGAAATCCACCACGATATTAGTTTGCTCAGCACTTTTAAGCCAGATCCCGGTACAACCCAGCCACCACATACTGAAGGAGCCTGGCTGCACGGTACTCTGCTCTATTTCTTCATTCAGCCAGGTTCCCCACTCTGGAAAAGTGTTTAAAATCCATGACTCACGCGTGATCTCGGCTATTTTACTCATGACAATCTCCTCAGATGACGACCATTTATGATTACTTTGTGATTATTTATGATTCATATCTGACCATTATTAATAAATCATTGCCGTAAAACAATCAACAAAAATCACATCAATAGCAGTTTCCCTGGGATACAAACCGTATTCGCAGCGATAAAAAGATAAATGATTCTTATTTAACAACGAAATAAGCAACAAACCCGTTACTATTTCAACAATACAAATGGAAAGTTCGATCCAGCTCAAAATAATCACAAATAATCATTGAATGACCTGATGTGATTGTGATTATGCTATAGCCAGAAAAAAGGTATAGTGGAACATGACGTCGTACAGGGGTAAACCATGCAATATCTTTATGATGTGATAACTATTTTCTATAACCAGGTGATGACCAAAGCGCCGATGTTACTCGGGCTGGTTACCTGTATTGGCTACTGGTTGCTGAAACGCGATGGCACCACCATTCTGAAGGGAACCATTAAAACCATCGTCGGTTTTATGCTGGTGCAAGTCGGGGCCAGCACCCTGGTGTCCGGCTTTAAACCCGTGATCGAAAAATTATCGGAATATCATGACCTGACAGGCTCTGTGATCGACCCCTACACCTCCATGATGGCGACTATGGAGACCATGGGCGATAACTACTCCTGGGTCGGTTATGTGGTGCTAATCGCGCTGGGACTTAATATTCTGATGGTGGTACTGCGCCGCTTTACCGGTGTCCGTACCATTATGCTTACCGGCCATATTATGTTTCAGCAGGCGGGGCTGATAGCGGTCTTTTATATGCTGTTGGGCGCCTCCATGTGGGAAACCATCCTCTACTCCTCTGTACTGATGGCGCTGTACTGGGGCATCTTCGCCAATATCATGTTTAAACCCACCGAAGCGGTGACTAAAGGGGCGGGTTTTTCCATCGGCCACCAGCAGCAGTTTGCCTCCTGGATCGCGGTTAAACTGGCACCGCGCCTGGGGGATCGCGAAGAGACAGTGGATAATCTTAAACTGCCTGGCTGGCTCTCTATTTTTCACGACAGTATCGCCGCCACCGCCATTGTGATGACGGTGTTCTTTGGCATCATCCTGCTCTCTTTTGGTCTCGATAATCTGCAGGAGATGGCGGGCAAAACCCACTGGACTATCTACATTCTGGAAACCGGACTGAAGTTTGCCGTGGCGATTCAAATTATTGTCGCCGGGGTGCGCATGTTTGTCGCCGAACTGTCTGAAGCGTTTAAGGGGATTTCCGAGCGGGTGATTCCCAACGCGGTGCTGGCCATCGACTGTGCTGCCATCTACGCCTATTCCCCTAACGCCATGGTGTTTGGCTTTATGTGGGGAGCCATTGGACAGTTTGTGGCGGTCATTGGCCTGCTACTGTTTAAGTCACCGGTGATGATCATTCCCGGTTTTATTCCCATGTTCTTCTCCAATGCCACTATCGGTGTATTTGCCAACCACTTCGGCGGCTGGCGGGCGGTGATGAAAGTCTGTTTTGTGATGGGCATTATTGAAGTGCTGGGTTCAGCCTGGGCGATTCAGATCCTTGCTCATCAGGGGGCACAGTTTAACGGCTGGATGGGCATGGCCGACTGGGCGCTGCTGTTTCCACCCATTATGCAAGGCATCTCCTTCACCCCCCTGTTTTTCTTCCTGATACTGGCTCTGGCCGGGGTCTATATGTTCTTCGCCTCACGCACTTTGCG
>JBOFSC010000223.1:0-5649 GCA_051651345.1 Enterobacteriaceae bacterium | reverse complement strand
CCTTTACTGGCATCCTATCTGATTTACTCACAGTAATCGGTGAATGATTTTTTTACTCAAACCTTTGCGGGACGTGTCCCCAAAGGGCAGGTCTCGCTATCTTTTTGGAGATCTGTAATGACATCAAATACAAAAGCTGAGAAAGCGATTGTAACGTCGGAGAGAACCGCCTGGCTTACAGGCTATGACAACCTGAATTCGTTACTTGTCCAACACGGCTTTAGCCAACTTAGTGCAATTGGTCATGTAGATGGATTTACCCGGCTGTGTTACGTCCATGCTGGTGTTTTCAGTAAAGACTACAGTAGCGATTATTGGCACTGGTATACCTTGTCTGATGGGGGTTTTTTTATCTGTCCACGGACGGAGAAGACCTATCGGATTGAGGTGTACTCAAACCATTACCAGGGTGAGATGAGCGCACAGGCATTGGGGATAACCGTGTCATTGTATGCTCTGTGTGCCATGGCAGAGTCTGGTTACGGGTTTTTTATTGAGCTTTATCAGCGACTACGCGGTTATGCTCTGCAGCATCCAGAAGGTGCGGAGATTGGCGCGGCGATTGATTAACGTCAACGATAAATGTCGGGCAGGCAACCTGCCTGGTTTACTCACATCCCACAACAGGGAAATCTTCCCTGAATATGGGAAAGGTTTCTCTGTTTTTTAAGGAGAAACCTTATGTACAAAGCTGACTACAGCGCTGATGAGCAGCAGATAATCCACGAGGCATTAACCCTGCTGGATAAACGCTGTCGTACGCCAGGAGAACAGATGACAAGCCCGCAACAGGTGAAGGATTACCTCAGATTACACCTGGAGTCGCGATTGCGGGAATGTTTTATGGTGCTGTTTCTTGATAACCGACATTGCCTGCTGGCAGCGGAAGTGCTGTTTTGTGGAGCGATAAACTCTGTAACGGTGCATCCCCGCGAAATAGTCATCTGCGCCCTGCGCTGCAATGCTGCGGCGGTGATCTGCGCTCACAACCATCCCTCGGGATGCAGCGAGCACAGTGAACAGGACAGGCAGATGACAGAGAGGATCAGAGAAGCCCTGGCGCTGGTAGAGGTGAGATTGCTGGATCATATTGTGGTGGGTCACGGTGAAGTCACCTCCCTGTCAGAGTCAGGACTGCTCTGAGGGCACTATGCAGTAACACTGAAATAACACTATCACCCGAGGGGGAGCGCTTTCCCTTTCGGGAGATGCCTCCCTCTTTTTTTATGCACAAAGAGAGGAGTTAAGATTATGGCTGAATGGTGTTTTAACCATGTGGAACTCACTGGCAAGTCGGTCTGTCTGGATGTGGCAGAGCAGTGGATTTGTGGCGATAACGCACCGCGCTATCGTCATGCCCTGCAACAGAGTATGCGACTGTTTCTGGCAGGTTGTGCAGGCTTGCTGAAACCAGTGAAATCCACTCAATACGAGCCTTACCCGGCGTTGATACCGACAGGAACCGGTAGTTCGAACGCACAGAACCAGGCATTTGAGCAGTGGCTTGGGCTACTGAAATCGGATGCGGTGCTGAGCAGTGCCAACATACGTCAGATAGAGAAGCTGTACCATCAGTCTGGTCTGGGGCCACTTAAGTGGGAAAACCTGACAGAGGTGGCCAGAGGGATGATGGAGCCGCTTATCCGTGAGCGCTATGTTGACTGGTTTGGCATTGCAGGGGCCTCATCTGTGATGGATGCGGGAGCCTGCTGGGACAGACTGGCGGTATTTGCAGAGATGACCAGCGCCTGCGATATGCTGATGGTGTTACCCACGAAACTGGCCACCGAGCTTAACGGCGACAGTGGTTTTTTACAGGGGGTACCAGTAGTGTCACACTTTTACTCTCAGCGCTACGGTATTGTCTGGCCCTTCGGTCAGAATATGGACTGGTTCCGCGAGAGTTCCGGTGCACTGGCGCTACAGTTTGATACCCCCTGGAATCCACCTTCCGGCGATGTGATGGGCGCGTTGTCAGTGCTGTTTGACTGCCAGGTGCGTCACTGGTATCGGGGACAGGGGGACGGTATCAGCGGTTACGACTGCTATGAAGGGGGAGAGCATGTTGACAGTGCGCCCCTTGAGCGGGCACAGGAGGTGCCTGAGTTGGAGGAACCCGCCGTGATAACGGAACAACCCTCAACACAGGCTGCGTTACTCCTGCCTGCTGCTTAACAACAAAGGGTCATCGGAAATCATCGGTGGCCCCTTTTCTCAACCCTCAGAGGGGAACAACCCTCTGAGCGGGCGTGTTCCCTGTTGATAAGGGAGCACGGGATGCAGTCTATAGTTGACCAGAAAAAGGCTTTTATCGCGTTGTTTCAGGCAACGGCCCGTTATCATCATCGGTACCGGGTCTTTTCTGATTTTGTGCAGTGCGCGGCAATAGCCATTCAAAACAGACTCAGTTTTGATACGAAAGCGGAACAACAGTATCTGAATATTATCAAAGGCTATGAGAAGGAGGATGTAAACCGATTGTCTCACCTGCTCAGTCATGTGGCGCTGGGACTGGAACTGGGACACCAGGATTTTCTTGGCAGCGTGTTTATGGAGCTTGAATTGGGTGATGTGCGAAATGGGCAGTTTTTCACACCTTATGAGATCTCCCGGATGATGGCGAGAATACTGGTGTATGACATGGCGTCAGCGCTGAAGGAAAAGCCTTTTGTTACGCTGTCTGAACCTGCCTGCGGTGCTGGCAGCATGGTGATAGCGGTTGCAGAGGAGATGCTTGAAAAAGGGTTTAACCCTTTCCGCCATCTCTGGGTGCATGCCCAGGATATCAGTTCAATAGCGACGGATATGTGCTATATCCAGCTCTCTTTGCTGAATATCCCGGCAGTGGTGGTCACCGGTAACAGTCTGCAGGTTAAGCAGAGTCGTGCCCGGCATACCCCGGCCTGGTATCTCGGTAACTGGGGGGATCGGTTGCGACAGGCAGAAACGGCGGCTGACAGTAAACAGGCTAATTCGTTCCCGCAGGTGGCAACATCCGAACCTGAATCGGAGCAGGAACCGGAACCTGTTTCTGAGTCAGAATCAGAGCAGTTAGCTGCATTCTGGGCTGAGGCAGAAACTAAGACGGACTTTGGATTTGAGTCTGAATCGAAAGACTCTCCGGGGGTGAAACGGATCATTCGACCTGGATGGGCAAGTTGATGAAAATGGTTGCTGTGACAATAAGCTGTCCGGCAACCATTTTTTTGTATGTTATGGATTTTTGAGGCCGCTTAAATTTTCAAAATCCCATTGAGAGTTGTTGATTGATAATTTGGCACAACGCCAGATATGTTCTCTTTTTTAGTCACCCAAAAGGTCCCGGCAATGAAAGAGAGTTCTTCTGACGTAGCTCGTATCCAGGTCGATGCGGAAATTTTTGTGCTTGATAATGGCAGAGATCATTTCACTATCCCTCTGGACACAACCGCCTCATGTTTAAAGATGGTCGATGAGGACGGCCCTGTTCCTGCGCACAGTGCAGACTGGTGGTGCCTGATTAATCCTGCGGCATGTGAATATCTGTAATGAGGTGGAGATTATGTTGAGGTCTCTCTTCAGGTATCTACCCGTTAATCAGATCGACAATGGAGAAAATCCTGCCGTGATGCTGTCTGCATCCATTCAGGTGCCGAATGGTTTTCATGTGCCGGTGTCGGCCCGTGAACTGTTGGCAATACCCAGGCGGGAACAATGGCTACAGATGCTGTGGGATTACTCTTCACTACCCAAAGAGTTGTATCAACGCTATTACCAGCAGCCACTGGAGCATTGCGTTACTTTGATGCAGCAGTTCCCTGCCACAGAGCGCGAGCATCATGCCTGGCTTGGAGGAATGGTGGATCACCTGCTTGAAACCGTGGCCTATGCTGCCCGGCTGTCAAAAAATTATCTGCTGCCGGTGGGCGCACAACCGGAAGAACAGGCATCGCAAAGTGCTGCGTGGAATGCGGTGATTGTCTATGCAGCGATGCTGCAGTCTCTGGAGGGGTTATGGCAGATTGAAGTCGAGCTGGAGAGTGGACAGCGCTGGATGCCACTTAACAGCAAACCGGATGAGCCCTATCGTTTTCGCTTCAGGCCCTTTGCTGATGCGATGCAGTTACAAAGTTTGGGTGCAATGCTGGCCTGGAAAGTCATCCCTGATGGGGCATTGCACTGGTTAAGTTTTTGGCCGGAGGTGCTGAAAACATTATCACTCTATTTGACAGGATTTCGCAACGAATCAGGGATCGTCAATGCTATCGTGGCAGAGGCCATCCGTACGTCAGTGGGAAAAGCAAAAGCAGTATCTGACAGGGAGGATAAGAGTGGTTCTGTAGAACCCGTTTTCCTGAAAGAGGATGCAACTGGAGATTTATCGCTGGTCATGGGGTTGGCTGACGCAGTTCAGGATGTACAGACGAACGCGCAAGCTACAGGGACGGCAACAACTCAATCTACAGAAGATCTTGTCCCCTCAAATATAGTGAAAACAGGAGAGAAGTTTTGGCACTGGTTAAGTGAAGGATGCTGTTCGGCGCGTTTTTCTGTTAACGAAGCCACCGCCCGAATTCATATTGTCGCAGGTTATGTTTTTATTCGCGCACCCAATATCTTCCATCAGTTTCTATCAGAACATCCTGACCATAATGAAAGTAAGTCCAGTTTACAAAATGCGTTTGAACGATTAGGCAGACACCTACGGGATAATGGCGTGATGTATACCTGCTATTTGTATCAGGACAAATTAAAAGAAGGGCGTTTTCAGAAAATGACAGGGTACCTTGTTGTTGCAAGGAAGCTATATCAGTGCCATCACATTCCGGAAAATAACCCATTAATAGAAATAAAGTCAGGGCATTAGCTGTGGTAATTTGTTATGGTACCGATGTCAAAGTGTTAACACTCTGAAGTCAAGCGCACCACACAGAAATATCAATTAATCAGCCAGAGACACCGTAATTTTCTTATCGCAATGTCTGGCATCTTTTTGGCTATCGCAATTTACTAATTCAATAATAAGGAAAAAAATATGCGCAACACCAACGGAACCGAGCTTTGGGAGTCGTTACTCCAGGAGTATTTTTTTGCCAAACCTTTGCGTAGTGCGACGATAGAGAGCTACCGGAAAGTGGTTAAGGTTTTTCGGGAATTTATCGGAGAGAAGAAGCGCCCTGATGAGATTGATCGCAGCACTATCTTTTCATGGCGCCAGAAGTTAATTGAAGAGCGGAGCCTGTCGGCCCACACCTGGAACAACAAGGTGACCCACATGCGAGCGCTGTACAATTTCTGGATAAAACGCAAGATGATCACCTGCAAGGATAATCCCTTCCATGAAGTTTCATTGCGGACCCACCGAAAACAGAAAAAAGTTCTGTCCAAAATGCAGATGACCAAACTCTATCTGAAGATGCAGCAGGTACGGGAAACTGAACGGCCAGAGCTGAAGTACGATGAGCGTAATGCACTCACTCCCGCATGGTACTGGATAACGGTATTAGATACTTTTCGCTATACCGGCATGCGACTTAATCAGCTCAATCATGTACGCCTGATGGATGTCAATCTCGATGAATATTATATCGAGTTGCGTCAGGCTGGCAGCAAAACACATCGGGAGTGGAGAGTCCCCATTGTTCCGTATCTTCATGCGCAGTTGACCTT
>JBOFSC010000222.1:0-5112 GCA_051651345.1 Enterobacteriaceae bacterium | reverse complement strand
GACCATTCCCGACGACCAGTTTCGCCAGGCTATGGAGATCCTGTCTCATATCCTGGTGCCGTAAAGGGAAAACCATAAGCTAATTGATGCGGTAGCCGCTCCGGCAGACGTTCTGTGCCAGGTGTCAACACCTTGCCGGAGGCGGCCTGCCAGCTACGCCAGGAGAATCTATGTCTATCTCACTCGACTATCCGGCCACCACGGTGGCCCGCGTACCACAAAAATCTCTGAGTTTTAGCGAAGGCGTCGCCATGATCGTCGGCACTAATATCGGTGCCGGGGTGTTATCTCTCTCCTTCGCCTCGCGCAAAGCCGGGTTTATGCCACTGCTGTTCTGGCTGATCCTGGTCGGCGTTCTTACCACCATTACCATGCTGTATGTCGCCGAATCGACCCTGCGTACCCGCGCACATCTGCAACTGAGTGGCTTGGCCCGGCGCTATGTGGGTGGGGTGGGTTCTTGGCTGATGTTCGCCTCCGTCTGCATTAACAGCCTTGGCGCGCTGATTGCTTACATGACTGGCAGCGGTCAGTTGCTGCAATCCCTGTTGGGGATCTCCCCTGTGACGGGCAGTCTGCTGTTCTTTATCCCCGCCGCCACTGTGTTGTACTTCGGTTTGAAGGCTATTGGTCGCGGGGAGAAATTTATCAGTATCGGCATGGTGGTGATGCTGACCAGCCTGGTGGTCGTCACTCTGCTGAAGGAGAGCACCCGTCTGTCCCATCTGCTGGATGGTGACTGGCTGTTTATGGTGCCGATATTCAGTGTGGTGGTGTTCTGCTTCTCTGCGCAATATATTGTGCCGGAAATGGCGCGGGGCTTTGCGGATAAGCCTGAGCAATTGCCCAGGGCGATCCTGATGGGTATGGCGATCACATTTCTGTTGCTGGCCGCCGTGCCGCTCTCCGCAATCGCCCTGAGCGGCCTGAATAATATCTCCGAGGTGGCGACCATTACCTGGGGCCAGGCGCTGGGGCAGTGGGCCTTTTTCTCCGCCAATATCTTTGCCCTGTGCGCGATGCTGACCTCTTACTGGGGGCTGGGCGGCAGTTTCCTGAGTAATATCTTCGATAAATTCCGCATTCGGGGAGCAGAGCAACCCCTGCGCCGTTTCGGCTGGCTGATGGTGGTGGTGCTCCCCCCCTTTGTTCTGGCTTATAGCGGAATGGTTTCCTTCGTCAATGCCCTTTACTTCGCTGGTGTGTTCAGCGGTGTCATCTTGTCTATCATGCCGATTTTGATCCTGCGCGGTGCCCGTCGCTACGGTGATCAACAGCCCTGCTGGCAATGTCGCGGGATCACCCACCCACTGCTGCAATGCGGTATAGTGCTGCTCTATCTGTTCAGTGCGGTCTATGCGCTGGCCGCGCTGTTGGGCTATCTTCCTGCCGGGTGGTAGAGAGGATGTCGGGCAAGATAGCTTGCCCGCTCACATTGTAAGCATGGAACTCATCAGTGCACGACTTAAACACCCAATCGATCACGTAATGAATAATAGGCTGCACCGATCGCCGTAAAAGGTACCTGGAAGTTGCGTTCCCCGAAGAAGGGCTGATGGGGCAGGTGGGCAAAAGCGTCGAAGCGTTCAGCATCCCCTCGCAGGGCTTCCGCCACCAGCTTGCCAGCCAGATGGGTACAGGTGACCCCATGCCCGCTGTAACCCTGCATATAATAGACATTATTCTCCAGGCGACCAAAATGCGGCATCCGCGACAGGGTGAGCAGGAAATTACCGCTCCAGCGGTAATCGATTCGGACCCCCTGCAACTGCGGAAAAGTTGTGTGCAGCTTGTTATGCGGTAACAACGAGGCGGCTTGTTGCGGGCTCAGGGGTTCGGTCGTGATCACCTGGGAGCCGCAGGGCATACTGAGCTTTGCCAGGCGCGGCTCCAGCTGAGCACCGAGATAGGCATTGCCAGCCATGATCACATAGCGGGCCTGTACCTGTCCTTTGGCCGTCCCCCGTCACGGGCAATGGCCTGGAGGAAGAGGGGCTACCTTTTCCGATCCGCCAGAGTGATGCCCTGTATGGGTTTGCACAATCATCCTAACTCGTCAGCTATCTTGGTGAACGCTTCGCCCATGTGTTTCATGCCTGTAAGTCCAGTGAACTTGTTAAATTTGAGCGCCTGATCACTGATACTGAGATAGACTGGATGTTAAAAAATGCCTGACCGGTGGCTGGACCACGGTATGACTTTTTGGTATCACGCAGGAGAGAGTACATGAGTACATCAGCCGATATCACCACTACCCTGGCAACGTCCGACGCCAGCGGTTTGAGCGAGAAAGGATTGAGTTCAGGCTCGGTCAGCACCCTGGGGGCCATCGTGATTGGGCTTGCTACGTGCGCCCCTGCCTACACGTTAACCGCCTCGTTGGGACCCGCAGCTATGCTGGTGGGGAAACAGCTGCCAGCGGTATTTGTCGTCGGTTTTATTCCGATGTTTTTGGTCGCTCTGGGCTATCGGGAGTTGAACAAGGCAATGCCTGACTCCGGCACCTCATTTACCTGGGCCACACGGGCATTCGGTCCCTGGGTGGGATGGATCGGCGGCTGGGGGCTTATTGTTTCCACTGTGCTGGTGCTGTCGAATTTGGCTGGCGTGGCCGTCGACTTCTTCTATCTGGCCCTAAGTCAGATCCTGGGTAATCCCGTTATCGAGACCTTTGCCAATAATATTCCCGTGAATATCCTCACCTGTTTGGCTTTTATGGCACTGGCCACCTGGATCTCCTGGCGCGGGATCCAGTCCACCAAGACCTTTCAGTATGTGCTGGTGGTGTTTCAGATGGTGATCCTGATCTGGTTTATCGTGGCGGCCTTCATCAATGCCAACAATGGTTCCAATCTGGAATCTATCCCGGTGGAGTTGAGTTGGTTTAATCCGTTTGCGGTAGGCAGCTTCTCGCAGTTTGCTGCGGGACTGGCCGTCTCTATTTTCGTCTATTGGGGCTGGGACACGGTGCTCACCATGAACGAGGAGACCGTCGGCACGCAAGAAGATAACATCTCCGGTAAAGCCGCGACCTTCCTGATGATGCTATTGGTAGGGACCTACGTGTTGCTGAGCACCGCCACCGTCTCTTTCGCTGGCATCGCGGCGGACGGTACCGGGCTTGCCAATCCGCAGATTACGGAGAACGTGTTTGCTGCCCTGGCGACCCCGATTATGGGGCCTTTCGCCATCATGCTCGCTGTGGCGGTGTTGTGCAGCTCGGCCGCTTCGCTACAGTCCACTTTTATCTCCCCTGCGCGCACCCTGTTGGCGATGGGACACTATAAAGCGTTACCGGCTCGCTACGCCACCATACAGCCTCGCTATAAGTCTCCCTCCTACGCGACTATCGTCTCCGCCATCGTCGCGTCGGTGTTCTATGCGGTGATGCGGGTGGTCAGTGAGAACGTGCTGTCGGATACTATCACTGCACTGGGTATGATGGTCTGCTTCTATTATGGTCTCACCGCCTTCTCCTGCGTCTGGTACTTTCGTAACAAGGTCAGCAATTCCATTAAAGATCGGCTATGCAAAATAATCCTGCCTGGCATTGGCGGTGTTTTGCTGTTTATCACCCTGATCCAGACCACCATCGATAGCCTGGACCCGGCTTTTGGTAGCGGTTCGCATATTATGGGAGTTGGCCTGGTGTTTATTCTGGGTGTTATGGTCTGTATCATCGGCCTCAGTATCATGCTGCTGATGTACTGGTGCCAGCCTGCTTTCTTCAGAGGTGAAATCCTGAAAAAAGGCACACCCTTGTTGAATCTGGATGAAGAGGGGTGAAAGCGGGTTCAATGCGGTTAGTGCTAAAGAGTGCTAAAGGTGGAGGCGGTATAGGTTAGCAGACCGTGAGAGGCAGGGATGCCGACCACGAGCCCCCATGGACGGGTTCACGGCTTGGCCGTTCCTGCGCATCCCTGCGCCCACGGCATTTATGCATCCATGCATGGCATCTGATAACCTATACCGCCTCCACCTGATCCACAGGCAAAGCGATGTCTGTTCCGAAATAAGTTATTTAGTATGAGATTAGCGCGCGTGCAAAAGGGAATATTCTGTTGATGTCACTACAAGGATTTACAATGAAGAAAAAGGATAATACATCAAGAAAGGAAATTGGTTGCGGGGGCCGGATTTGAACCGACGACCTTCGGGTTATGAGCCCGACGAGCTACCAGGCTGCTCCACCCCGCGTCTGTGGTTGGGCATATTACTCTAAGCGCTGTAGGTTGCAAGCTATTTTTACAAAAAATCGCTCTATTGCGTTTAATTGAACATTTTTTCTTAACTTTGCTGATTATTTATTCACTTTTCTGTGGCTTGAGGTCATTTTAGCAAGTGACTATACTGTTTAGCCATCGCTCAGGGCTGCTCAGTCATCGCCCAGGGCTGCGGAATTAAGGAGCTTCAGAGTGAATGTAGATATCAGATTCTGGCTGCTGCCAGCCGTGCTGGCCATTTTGTTGGCCGGATGTCAGAGCAGACCGACCGATCAGGGACAGCAGTATAAAGATGGACATATGACCCATGATTTACAGCAGGTCTTTGCACCTAATACGAAAAGGGTGCCGGTTAACAGCCAGGATTATCAGAAGCAAGTGCAGGAAGTGGCTAACAGTTCCGGGGCACTGTTTAAACAGAACAGCAATACCTATCAGGCCGTGGAGAGATGGATTCAGGGGGGGGCCAGGGCCAGTCAGCTGGCACAGTATGGCCTTACAGCCTGGCAGATGGAAGGTGTAGATGGTTATGGTAATGTGCAATTTACCGGCTATTACACCCCTCTGCTGCAGGCGCGCCATACGCGTCAGGGGGAATATCAGTATCCATTGTATAAGCTGCCTCCCAAAGGTAAGAAGGGCAAACTCCCCAGCCGGGCGGCTATTTATAGTGGAGCCATCAATCCTAAATATATTCTGGCTTACAGTAATTCTCTGCTGGATAACTTTATTATGGAAGTGCAGGGCAGTGGCTATGTGGATTTTGCCGATGGCTCAGCGCCGGTTTTTTTCAGCTACAGCGGTAAAAATGGTCATCGTTATAACAGTATCGGCAGCGAGTTGGTGAAGCGGGGCGATATACCTCTGGCGGAGATCTCACTGAAGAGCA
>JBOFSC010000221.1:0-4718 GCA_051651345.1 Enterobacteriaceae bacterium | reverse complement strand
CATTACCAGCCCGGACAAATTAAAGCAGCATGGTGCCATCGGGGCCTATCTGTTGCTGGAGGAGAAACTGGCGCGCGGGATGAGTGTCAATGTTCTGCTGGCCCTGCATGGCGCTATTAAGGGATGTCATGTTGCTGTGTTGCCGGAAGACGACAGAGCGCTGCTGTTTGCCTGGTGGCGGGAGTATTCAGGGTACCGGGGTGAGTGATCACGCCCCCTGTTCAACCACCACTAACTGCTGCAGTGCAGGCTGCGAACCTGCCGGTAATTCCAGTTCGATATCGGCTTCAGGCAGACAGCAGCAGGGCAGGATTTCTCCCGGATTCAGTACTGCCAGTGGCACCTGATGGTAGTGTACCCGCCCTTTGAGTAAGCGGGTGCGACAGGCACCGCAGTAACCGGAACGGCACTGATACTCCAGCGGGATCTGATGGGCCTCCAGCAGTTCCAGCAGGGAGAAGAAATGTTGTGCTGCAGTCAGACGGGTGCCGTCCGGCTGCAGGGTAATCACAGGTCTGTTCTGTTTCATAGCTCAAAATCGCTGAGGTCACCCTCATTGATTTCCGCATCAATTTGACCGACCAGGTAGGAGGTCACCTCCACTTCCTGGGGCGCAACCTGCACGTTATCCGATACCAGCCAGGCATTGATCCACGGGATAGGATTCGAGCGGGTGGTAAAGGGCAGGGGCAATCCTACGGCCTGCATACGGATATTGGTAATATACTCCACATACTGGCACAAAATATCTTTGTTAAGACCGATCATGGAGCCATCCCGGAACAGATACTCTGCCCACTCTTTTTCCTGCTCTGCAGCTTGTACAAACAGATCATGGCACTGTTGCTGGCACTCAGCGGCGATCTCCGCCATTTCCGGATCATCCTGGCCGGAACTTAACAGATTGAGCATATGTTGGGTGCCTGTCAGATGCAGGGCCTCATCCCGGGCAATCAGGCGGATAATTTTCGCGTTACCCTCCATCAACTCCCGCTCGGCAAAGGCGAAGGAGCAGGCGAAACTGACATAGAAGCGGATAGCTTCCAGCACATTGACACTCATCAGACAGAGATAGAGCTGTTTTTTCACCTGGCGCAGACTGACGTCAATGCGCTGACCATTGATCTGATGTGTGCCTTCACCCAGCAGATGGTAGTGGTTAGTTAAGGTGATCAGATCGTCATAATAGGCGGAAATATCTTTAGCCCGTTTCAAAATTTCCGGATTGTCCACGATATCGTCGAACACCAGCGAGGGATCGGTGACGATATTACGGATAATATGGGTATAGGAGCGGGAGTGGATCGTTTCTGAAAACGACCAGGTCTCTACCCAGGTCTCCAGTTCCGGCAGTGAAATCAGGGGCAGCAGCGCCACATTAGGGCTGCGTCCCTGAATGGAGTCCAGCAGCGTCTGATATTTCAGATTACTGATAAAAATATGCTTTTCATGGTCCGGCAGGGCGGCATAGTCAATTCTGTCCTTTGAGACATCCACCTCTTCCGGACGCCAGAAAAAGGAGAGCTGCTTTTCGATCAGCCTTTCAAAAATCTCATATTTCTGCTGATCGTAGCGAGCCACATTGACCGGCTGCCCAAAGAACATCGGTTCCAGCAGTTGGTCGTTTCTAATCTGTGAAAAAGTCGTATAAGCCATAAGCGTACCTTTGCCGGGACGAGCCCGGCATCTCCATTAAATTTTACATGCACCGCTTTCGCAGCCATCCTGCAGATCTTCCTGGGCATCCTCAGCACCATCACGGGTGTTTTGGTAATAGAGGGTTTTAACGCCAAACTTATAGGCGGTGAGCAGATCTTTCAGTAACTGCTTCATAGGCACTTTGCCCCCAGGGAAGCGATTGGGATCATAGTTGGTATTGGCTGATATGGATTGATCCACAAACTTTTGCATCACCGCCACCAGTTGCAGATAGCCCTCATTGCCCGGCATCTCCCACAGCAGCTCATAAGCCCCTTTCAGGTGCTCATAATCTGGCACCACCTGACGCAAAATACCATCTTTGGAGGCTTTAATACTGATATAGCCACGGGGCGGTTCAATGCCATTAGTGGCATTAGAGATCTGCGATGAGGTCTCCGATGGCATCAGGGATGACAGGGTCGAGTTACGCAGACCGTACTGTTTAATCTCCTGACGCAGGCTTTCCCAGTCATAGTGCAGGGGCTCACTGACAAGGGTATCGAGATCTTTTTTATAGGTATCTATGGGCAGAATCCCCTGGGCGTATGTCGTTTGATGAAATTGCGGGCAGGCACCCAGCTCTTTTGCCAGTTGATTCGAGGCTTTGAGCAGATAGTACTGAATCGCCTCAAAGGTTTTATGGGTCAGCTTATTGGCGCTGCCATCGGAGTAACGCAGACCATTTTTCGCCAGATAATAGGCATAGTTAATCACCCCGATACCTAAGGCGCGGCGGCCCAGCGCACCATGTCGGGCGGCAAGCACCGGATAATCCTGATAATCCAGTAAGGCGTCCAGTGAACGAACCGCCAGGGTGGCCAGCTCTTCCAGTTCATCTAATTCTTTAATGACACCCAGATTAAAGGCAGAAAGGGTGCACAGGGCGATTTCACCCTGGTCATCGTTAATATCTATCAATGGCCGGGTGGGCAGCGCAATCTCCATACAGAGATTCGATTGATGGATAGGGGCGACTTTGGGGTCAAAAGGACTGTGGGTATTACAGTGATCCACGTTCTGAATATAAATACGCCCTGTTGAGGCCCGCTCCTGCATCATCAGCGAGAACAGTTCCACCGCTTTAATGCGCCGCTGGCGGATACTGTCATCCTGCTCATATTGCACATAGAGACGCTCAAACTCCTGCTGATCGGCAAAGAAAGCGTCATACAGCCCGGGGACATCGGAAGGGCTGAACAGGGTAATATCCTCCCCCTTCACCAGACGCTGATACATCAGGCGGTTAAGCTGAACACCATAATCGATATGACGTACCCGATTCTCTTCCACGCCGCGATTATTTTTCAGCACCAGCAGGCTTTCCACTTCCAGATGCCAGAGAGGATAGAACAGAGTAGCTGCACCGCCACGGATCCCTCCCTGAGAGCAGGATTTCACTGCGGTCTGGAAATATTTATAGAAGGGGATACAGCCGGTATGAAAGGCTTCACCGCCGCGAATCGGGCTACCCAGAGCGCGGATACGACCAGCGTTGATACCGATCCCCGCCCGCTGGGACACATACTTCACAATGGCGCTGGCGGTAGCATTGATCGAATCCAGACTGTCATCACACTCGATCAGAACACAGGAACTGAACTGACGCGTCGGCGTACGTACACCGGACATAATGGGCGTCGGCAGGGAGATCTTAAAGGTGGAAATGGCGTTATAGAAACGCTCAACATAATTTAGCCGGGTCTCACGGGGATAGCGGGCAAACAGACAAGCCGCCACCAGCAGATAGAGAAACTGGGCACTTTCATAAATTTCACCGGTCACTCGATTCTGCACCAGATACTTGCCTTCCAGCTGTTTGACGGCGCCATAGGAGAAGGTCATATCGCGGGAGTGCTGGATAAACTTATCCATTAAGGCAAACTCTTGCTCGCTGTAATCCTCCAGCAGATGCCGGTCATACTTGCCCAGATCCACCATTTTGCACACATGCTGATACAGTGATGGCGGCTCAAACTCACCATAGGCTTTTTTACGCAGATGAAAAATCGCCAAACG
Source organism: Enterobacteriaceae bacterium (assembly GCA_051651345.1). Lineage (GTDB taxonomy): Bacteria > Pseudomonadota > Gammaproteobacteria > Enterobacterales > JBOFSC01 > JBOFSC01. The sequence continues at coordinate 1,001 of JBOFSC010000221.1, read as the reverse complement.
GGCTGCCAGATATTGATAATCCGGCGCCTCTTCCGAGATCAGATCCGCTGCTGCTTTAATGATGGTTTCGTGAATATCCGATGTTTTTATGCCATCGTAGAATTGAATATGTGAACGCAGTTCCACCTGCGAAACAGAGACATTGTGTAATCCCTCAGCAGCCCATGTGATCACCCGATGAATTTTATCCAGATTGATTCGCTCTTTGCGACCATCACGTTTTGTAACCAGAAGACTTTGATTCATTTGTATCTGTCCGTGTTGTTACTCTGGTCTCCCTGACAGGAGAGATTAGAGGAAACACTATATATAGTGGTTAGGCATGAAGTAGCTAACAAGATAGGGGGGAACCAGGACTTTTGCAAGTGCACAACTTCCCTCTTTTATGTGGATAACCTGTGACTGATATTGTTAGCTTGTCAGATAAGTAACAGCCAGTCCGGCATTTGCCAGTTATCCCCTACGGCAACAGTGAGACAATAAAAAAGATTTTAGTTGCTTATTTATTAGGCTGTGGCATAGGCTTGCGTAAGCAGAGAATGTAGTTGGCACTGATCCGCTGATTGACCGAAAAATGGTTACTCAGGGGGTTATAATGAAATCCGCTAATGTTATCGCAAATCAGTTCATTTTGATCTGCCCAGTGCAGCAGCTCCGACGGACGAATAAAGCGGTTAAAATCATGGGTTCCCCTGGGCAGCATTTTCATCACATACTCTGTCATAAAGATCGCCAGCAGCCAGGATTGAGGGGTGCGCGTCATGGTGGAGGCAAAAAGGACACCTCCGGGTTTCAGCAGTGATGCGCAGGCAGAGATGATGGAGGCAGGATCCGGCACATGTTCCAGCATTTCCATGCAGGTGATCACATCATACTGCTCTGGATGCGTCTCGGCATGATCTTCCACCGTCGACTGAATATAATTTATCTTCAAAGCGCTTTCCAGAGCATGCAGACGGGCAACTTGTAAAGGCTCTGTGCCCATATCCAGTCCGGTGGCT
>JBOFSC010000220.1:0-1673 GCA_051651345.1 Enterobacteriaceae bacterium | reverse complement strand
TAATGTATGCAATCATCGAGTTGTTTGCATAAATATCAATCCGTCCATCAGATGGGCCAGTGAAACCGCTATCACTGTCACCTATGTTGATAGCCGGAATAGAACCATTAAAAACACCATCGCCAACACGACCTATACTGATATTTTTCTCGACCCGTATAAAACCGGCAACATTTCCACCAGTAACAGGCAGCGCCCCGACCTCCGCCGCTGTGGGGATATTCAGCGTGTTATACTGTCGCGCCCAGGGCGTCCAGGCGTTGTTATAGACTGTGCGGATATAGACACGCGCAGCATTGTAAACACGGTACTCCTGCACAATCCCGGCTGCTCTGTAGACAAGCAGTGCTCCGGCAATTGCCTCTGGGTAATTGTTACCTTTTTCGGCTCTTGCATTAATATGCTGATAGTATGTGCCCGGTGTTGTGAATGTGTTTAAGTCTTTGGCATCACCAATTTCCACAGGTAATACCTCGGTAGACTTCAGGTCATCCTTCACCGCCAGCGCCCCCAGCCCCAGCGCTGTCCTCGCCTTGCCCTTGTCCGCGACATCGGTCAAATTAGCCGCTTTTTTTAATGAATCATCAGCGCCTTTTTTAATGCTGTTTATCAGTTTGGCAACCTGGGTATCATCTTTCGGATTGAGTTTTATCCCGTTTGTTTCGAGGATTGCGATTATTTCACGCTGCAGGACATTAAAATAACCCGCAGGTAGTACAGTGGGTGCGACACCGGCAGCAACATTACCATCGGTAAATTCACCCTCCGGTGTCGCTGTGGTTGTAAAATCTGATATTTTACGCATAGTTACCTCTTGCCAGTTAAGACAATAAGTTGATAAGTGGATCAGTTAGATTTGGTAGCCGAAAAGTACCTGAGTGTGGGCTGGTGCCAGTCGCTTAATCAGGCACTCTAAAACACGGTTTCCCCAGGAACGTAAAGGATCTCCGCAGTACGCGATACCCGCACGGGCATAACGGATCGTTGTCGACGGGGCATTAACGCGCCAGACGCAAGGCCAGTTATCACCGTTAAGCGGGTCGCCGCAAACTGACAGTCCCGCCCGCGCCTGCCTGAATTCAGTAATTGTGATCTCATAGCCGATTGACCGGGCCATGCGGATATAAAACGATTTTGAGAGGTCGCCACGCCCTACCAGCCGGGCAACAATTGCCTCTTGTCGTTGCCGGATACTGTATATTTCACTGATAGAGCACATATCAGGCAGGCCCAGTGTCTCTTCCCACTCTGGCAGCATACTTAATGCGGTTGCTGGAAAACTCTGTTCCAGCAGTGAGACAGCATCTTTATCAACAAACTGAAAAAAAGCCGCAAGGCTGGACAGCACATCATGTTGCGTTGTGCCGCGTTCCGCGTTCCAGACCAGACCGGAAGGAAGCAGCATTTTAAGCGCCTGGGTGTAATCCTCATGTGTGAATTTACTCATTTGATCACCACTTTCCCGACAACAGGGAGCTCTCCCGTCCCCAGTTGAATATTTGCTGTCGGTTTGCGCATGATGAAACCAGTGGAATCAGGAATAGCGGCTACAGCGGTCTGGATCGTCGATAACGCGATTTTTCCACCAGGTTCAGCCTCATTAAAAAACACTGTAGCTATTGCCTGGGTTATTTCCGCTGTCATATCACGACCTGAGCTTATGCTGTCAAACT
>JBOFSC010000219.1:0-2676 GCA_051651345.1 Enterobacteriaceae bacterium | reverse complement strand
GAAAGTCGTGATGGAACCAGATAGTTTACTTGTTTTACGGCGTTTTGTGGAAATTGGTCACCATATCCCCGGTCGCATCCGCCTTCGTTTTACCAATCGATTCGTCCCACTACTGGCGCAAAGTGAGTTAAATAAACTCGCCAGTTACTGCCGCCCTGATCATTATCTGCGCTCTTATGAATTAAATAGCACAACCGGCACCCTGTTGCTGGAGTACGATGCCAGCCAACTCCCGCCCTCCCTGCTGGAGCAAATTTTTGCAGATGAGGAGAGTACGGCAAAGCAGGCGTTAGAGCAACTGGCTCAGCTAATTTCCAACTAAAGGAGTATCTGAAATGAGTAACAACCAGGACAACGAGCAGATCAATCCCTGGGCAGGATGGTATCCGCCCCCAGGCCATGGCGGCTATCCGCCTCCCCCCGGATATGCCATGCCCTATGGCGCACCCGGAGGGCAGGCACCGATGCCGGTCTGGCCTCACCCTCTGCCCCCTTACCCTCCTGCCTGCTACGGCTATCCCCCTCATCTGCCACCACCACATCCTTATCAGACATATTATTACCCTCAGAACAGCCCTGGCGCTGAAAAACATCCCCATGAGCACCCCCATCATCCGCACCCTATTGACTGGAGTTCTCATGCTCAGGAGATGGTGGAAAATATGATGGGTGAACAGGCCGGGCTGTTGAAAAAGATTGTCGGTGGTATCGGCATGGATGATAAGGAGTTCTGGAAAGGGGCCATGATTGGTGCGGCGGCGACACTACTGCTGACCAATGACAGCGTACGCCAGCTGCTGTTGCAGACCCTGTCCGGCACCGGCGAGTTTCTGAAAACCGGCGGTGAGAAAGTGCGCGATGAAGTGAAAAGTGGTGTCGACAGCGTCAAACAGAGTGCCGTAACCGGAGGCACTATTTTCCGTGACACCATCAGGGCGGGCAAAGAGGGATTTCATGAGTCGGTAAAACGCCATGGCAAACCTGCTGCAGAGGCCGCTGAGGAGACTGCAGAGCATGAGCAACAGCAATGATCGTCTGAATGCGGTGAACCGGGCTGTCATTGCCGGTACGGTGATCGCGACCACACGCAGCTGTCTTGAGCAGTGGCGCAGTTGTCAGCAGGGTGAAAAAGATGTGCACCAGGCGGCAAAAGCCTTACTGCATGATGCTGCCAAAGCGACGCTGATCGGCGCCAGCGCCATGGCGATTGCCCAGGCTACCGCCGGACGTCCAGTACTGACCCTGCTAACCGCACTCACCACCGGTGTGGCAACCCTCTATCTGTTAGATGATGTGCACAACAAGGAGCGATAACACTATGAAAAGGCGTAAGACCCTGCCACCTTATTGTGGCTACCTCCCCCCTGGCTATCATGCACCCGCATGGGGAAACCCCGTCGGTACTGCAGCCCGTCCTCCCTATCGTCAGGCCAACAGCAACGCGCACCTGATTACCGGTGTGGTCGCCGGGGCCGCCCTCGCCTATCTGCTGAGTAACGCTAAGTTCCGTCAACAGGTGGGACAAACCGTAACCGGGGCCTGGGGCGCTGCCAATGGCGAAGTGGAAGAGCTTAAAGAGCGTCTTTCTGACCTTCAGGCTGAGCTTGAGTATTATCGCAACAGGGAGTAGTCAGGCACGTGTTTAACCATCGTTCTGATTCGATAACAGTGATCCACTCACTGCCGGGTCGTGTGCGTCTGCGTGTTCCACAGCTACGCACCCAACCCCAGGCGGCAGGCTGGGTCAAACAGCAGCTACTGACGCTCACGGGGGTCAATGGGGTTCGTGTCCGTGCGGCGGCCTGTTCGGTCGTGGTCACCTGGCAGCCCGCCCTCACCGATGAGGCCAGGATAGTGGCGATGGCAGGTGAATTACCCTGGCATCAGGCAGAAGCGACAGAAGCCGAAACGGAGTACTGCAACAGCGATAATCTGCTCAATGTGGCCGGACTCGCCCTGAGCTGGTTGCTGCCGGGTCGCTGGGCCAGTCTGCCTGCACTGATCCTGACGGCGCCTACGATTGTCTCCGGGCTGCAAACTCTCAGTCAGCGGCAACTTAAGGTGGAGGTGCTGGATGCCATGGCCCTCTCCCTGTCCCTGTTGCGTGGGGATTACAGTACGGCGATGATCACCCAGTCACTGCTCACTCTGGGGGAGTATCTGGAGCAGAAAACCAGCCGTCACTCCGATCAGTTGCTGGCGCAGCTGATGCAGCCACGGGAACATCCTGTCTGGGTGGAGCGCGACAGTGGCGCGCTACAGATAGAGAGTGGTCAACTGCAGTGTGGCGATATTATGTTGCTGGGCCCCGGAGATAATATTGCTGCCGATGGCACGGTGATCCGGGGGATGGCGTCAGTTAACCAATCCTCGATGACCGGCGAGAGTGTTCCGGTACGCCGGGAGAAAGGAGCCTGGGTTTATGCTGGCACCCAGGTACAGGAGGGCAATATTGCGGTGCGAGCCGAGTTGGTGGGCGAAGGCTCCTCAACCGCCCTGATACGCCGCTTTATTGTCGATGCTCTGGGTCAGCGCAGTGAAACGCAGCAAACCACTCAGGAGATGGCGGATCGGCGGGTGGCGATTACCCTCGCTGCCGGTGCCGCCGTTTTTGCCCTGACCCGTGACTGGCAAAAACTGGCCTCGGTTTTTCTGGTGGACTACTCCTGCGCCTTG
>JBOFSC010000218.1:0-5287 GCA_051651345.1 Enterobacteriaceae bacterium | reverse complement strand
TGCTGTGGTTGTGTTGGTTGTTTTGGCGAATGATCATTTGATCATGATCACAGCACACTTTCCACTCTTTTTTCTAAAAATACGTCATTTTTTCTATCGTTATCAGTTGGTTGATCCTAAAGATCCTACGTATAAACGCATAATACCACTGATACGCTGCTGTAGACGTGCAGCCACTTCCAGATTGCCTTTTTTCTCCGTTGTCCGTAGCGGAACCAACAGATCGCTGGCTGTGATATCAGTAATAGGAATTTTGCCAATCAGAGGAAACAGATGTAGCTCTAATGATCGCAGAATGCGCCCTGAATGGCTTTCAGACCAACGCCGATTGCTGCTGTGCCATGAACGGGCAACCTCTTCAAAAGTGCTGCCACTCTTTCTGGCTTGCTTCTCTCGCTGTTTTTTAAGACCGGGATCAATACGCTGACTCAGATCAACACGGGCAAGGTTACGCTGCTCTCTAGCATTTGCCAGCGTTACGGTAGGGTAAGCACCAAAAGCCAGTTTCTTCTCTTTCCCGTCAAAGCGGTACTTGAGATACCAGAGTTTGGAGTTATTCGGCTTGATCAACAGGTATAAGCCCTGAGTATCACTGAGCTTATAAGGCTTTAACAACGGCCTGGCGTTGCGAATTGCGGTATCAGTAAGGGACATTTGGGGGCTCCATGAGTATCGAACCGGACAGGCCCCCAATTAAGCCCCCAAATACTCTGGATGTCAACAAACTCATAAGAACTTTTCAGTACTTATGAGCTTATTTAACTTCTTGATTTTCATGCGTTCGCAGGCTTATACGAACCTCTACGAACTAAATAATGGTGCCCGGACTCGGAATCGAACCAAGGACACGAGGATTTTCAATCTCCTCGTCGAGTTGCGTAAAAAGTGACATTATTGATTGAATCGCATCATTCTCGAATAACTAATTCGAGTAATGAGTATGCATATATTATCTATCATTTCAACAAAAGGTGGCGAGGGTAAATCTACCCATGCGGCTAATCTCAGTGGCTTCTGTGCGGATGCGGGTCTTAAGTCTCTATTAATTGACGGAGACTACGCTCAACCAACAGCCTCCAGTTATTATCACCTGCAGTATGAAGCGCCTTACGGTCTGTATGAACTGCTAATGCAGACAGCGGACCTTAACCAGCCCCAACAACTGATTTCCCATACCAGCATTGCCAATCTGGACCTGATTATCTCTAACGATCCTCATGAACAACTCAAAACGGCCATGATGCATGCGCCTGATGGTCGTTTCCGTTTGCGCAATTTACTGCAGCATCCGCTGTTTACTGATTATGACGTCATTATCATCGATTCACAGGGCGCAAGGTCCATCATGCTTGAGTTGGTTATGCTGGCAACGAACCACACCGCAGTTGCCATGATCAAGCCTATTGTTCCAGATGTTAGGGAGTTTCTACGTGGGACGAGCCCTTTGATGGAAGGGTTACTGCCTTACAAAGAGTTTGGTATTACATTGCCTCCGGTGAAAATTCTGGTGAATTGTATGGAGTACACCAATCTGGCAAAGGAAGCTCTCGCAGCAATAACCCAGATTGTTGAGGACGGTGCGTATAGTTCTGCTGATATCCCGGTCAGTATGCTGACAACGCAGATCTATGATCTGACCGTTTATAAACTGGGACACAGCTTGTCTCAACCTGCCCACCGTCTGGAATATCATACAGATCGTAAAACTGCACCTGCAGCACAATCAATGCACGACCTGGCCTGCGAATTATTCCCGGAATGGACAGATCGTTTTGATGCAGTATTGGTCTCACAGCCGAAGGAGGATAAATCATGAAATTTCTCTTTCGGGCTTTTGCCTACAGTACCTACACAGTACCCTACGAGGTATATCCCATTGAAGAAACGATGATCTTCTTTGAGAGTGAGAGAGTAAACACGGCAGAGTATTTACGAGATCTGCTCTCTCTCATTTGGTCTGTACCGGTGGAATATATCGAGATCACTAATCTCTGGAATGAAACCGAGCTGCATCTGTGGGCATCAAGTGAAGCGGTTTACAATTCTCCTGAATGGGATTTGCAACTGATGGAGGTAGGATGGGGGGATAATAAGCCCATTTACACGAAAGAATATCCTTTATTCCTGGTTCCTCCCCGGCGTCAGCGGCGTCTGATACAGATATTCCATGAAGGGGTTTCCAGGATGGATGGTGAGGGTGAGCGGAATGAATAGCGCTAATCAGCAAGTTATGCCGCATTCATTGGGGGCAGAGCAATCTGTCCTCGGTGGTTTGATGCTCGATAATGATCGCTGGGATGAAATCGCGCCGCTTCTGACTGCAGACAGCTTTTTCTCCCCGGCGCACCAGAAGATTTTTGCTGTGATGCAGGCGCTGCTGCAACGCAATCTGCCTATCGATCTCATTACCCTGTCAGAGGAACTGGAGCGCGTCAGGCAGCTTGAGCATGTTGGCGGTTTTGCCTATCTGGCTGAATTATCAAAAAATACCCCAAGTGCAGCTAATATTGTCGCTTATGCTGAATATGTCTCTATCGGCAGGCAAAAGCGCCAGTTACTGGCATTGGGGCATGATCTGGCTGGACGGGCGAAAGATGCCAGTACGGATGTGTCTGTACTGATGGAAGAGGCTGAACAACGTCTGTTTGACATCGCTGGCCTGCAGGCTGCCGGTAAGCAGTTTGATCTGGTTTCTTCACTGGGGACTTATTTTGACCGTCTGGAGCAGCGTTGTAAAAGTGAAAACCTGATCACCGGAACGCCAACACCCTTTGAACGACTCAACAGTATGACCAGCGGATTGCAGGATAGCGATTTGATCCTGTTAGCCGCGCGGCCATCTATGGGGAAAACAGCGTTAGCTCTCGGTCTGTGTGAAGGTGCATTGCAGACCAGAAAAGAAAGGCCAGTGCAGATTTACAGCCTGGAAATGCCTATAGATCAGCTTTTATCACGATTCGTTGCAATGCTGGGACGGGTTCCTCTTCAACATCTGCGCAATGGCAATATGGGGGATGAGGATTGGGCAAAAGTGGCGGAGGCGAGCAAAATTCTTCTGGAGTGGAAGGATCGCCTGCTTATTGATGATGATAGCTTTATGACACCGTCAATACTGCGTTCTCGTGTCCGCCGAAATGTCCGTAAATATGGGCACCCATCGTTAATCCTGCTGGACTACCTGCAATTGATGCGTTGCCCTGGTCAGGAGAATCGTACCCAGGAAATTGCTGAGATCTCACGCTCTTTGAAGGCACTGGCGAAAGAGATAGGTTGCCCTGTGGTCGCTCTTTCACAGCTTAATCGTTCTCTTGAAAACCGAGCTGATAAAAGGCCCAATAACGGAGATCTCCGGGACTCTGGCGCGTTAGAACAGGATGCAGATGTCATCATCTTTATCTATCGTGATGAAGTCTATGATGAACACACCCTGGATAAAGGCGTTGCTGAACTTATCGTTGGCAAGCAACGCAACGGCCCCATTGGTACAGTAAAAGTTAAATACCAGGCTCAAATCACCCGATTTGAAGATTTTTCGGGGGGCCGCTATGACTTCTGACAGGGTGCAAGCATTGGGGGAACAGTTGCTGCAGCGTGGACGTTCGCCATCGTCTGGAACCGTGGCCGTGTTACCGGTCAGCGAAATGCCAATGGTATTAACGCTGGATCAACTACGACCTAATCCGGATAACCCGCGCACAAGCCGCAACCCCAGGTATGATGAAATTAAATCTTCTATTCTGGCGCGTGGGCTGGATTCTGTACCGAAGGTAACAAAGAACCCGGACTGTAGTGATGATGTATATATCTTCAGTGACGGAGGGAATACACGCTATACGATCTTAGTGGAACTGTGGGAAGAGACCCGTGAGGAGCGTTTTCGTCGTATTCAGTGCATTTTTAAGCCATGGCCGGGGCGATTACAGTGTGTCATAGGACATTTGGCTGAAAATGATGTCAGGGGGGACCTCTCTTTTATTGAAAAATCATTTGGTGTAGCCAAGGCGAGAAGTATTCAGGAAGAGATATTAGGGAGAGCACTCAGTCAGCGTGAGCTTGCTGATTTATTAAACAGAGAGGGTTATCCGATACACCACTCCAGTATTAGTCGGATGGAGTATGTTATTAAACAATTATATCCCTGTCTGCCAACGCTTCTGGAGTCTGGTTTAAGCCGTGGGCAAGTTGTTCCGATAATAAATCTACGCATGGCGGCTGAAAGAGCCTGGGACAAATTCAGTCTAAATACCGATGTGGTTAAAACGTTTGAGAATGTGTTTGCTGAAGTCTGCCACTCTTTAGACGATCCTGAGCATTATACTCTGGAAACCCTCAAAGATGAGTTAATCGCAGCATTGCTCAGGGAAATCCCCAGCCCGGAAGTAACGTATGATCGCTGGTTAATAGAACTTGATCCGAAAGAACAAAATCGCCGTAAACTTTTTGGCGATCCAGAGCCCATACCGCAACACGTTATTAATGCAGATCATCAGGTAGTACCTGTCGATATCAGCTCTGAAGGACGGCAAACAAAATCTGCAGGCAGGAGAGAAGGGCAGATTGATTTGCATGATCAGTCAAATCAATCACGGGTGCCAACATTGCCAGATGATCTTGCAACCGATGTAATACAGCAAGAGCCACAGGATAATGAGCAACCTCTGCTGCCGGAGAGCGCAATCTCTGATTCCTCTGTTTCATTTGCCAATACCGGTTTGGAGCCGGTGATGGATATCTGGCGCATTTCTGCCCTTCAGGATGATATTGAACATTTGCAGGATGCTGCTTTTCGTCTGGTGTTTGAACTGGCGGAAGTACTTGAGGCGGAACAGGAGCTGTGTGAAGACAACACGCCTGACTCTGTGGGATATCGCCTGCAGGTGGAGGTGCATATGGCATCACCGCTCACGCGATTGCTGGTGGGGCTGTCTGGTGATGCCAATGTTTCACTGTCCGCAGTTGAACTGACAAATATATTAATCGGTACTGCACAACCGGTAGATTGGCCATTATTTGATGATATCCAGGTGGTCAAATTTTTACGATTAATACGTGTGGTACGGCGTTTACGTGAGATCCAGCGCCAATCACAACAGGGAGGGGAGGAGTAAATTATGATTGTACAGACAGGTATGACGACCAACGCGCTGCTGACGCAGATCCTGATGGAGCTAAAATCAGGCAATATCCGGCGCTGCGAAGCGATGGGATTGACGCTGGAGGAAATCCAGGAGCTGAATCAGCTTACAGTAGAAGATTTGTATTACCTTGTTAATTCTTCGGTGTCGAT
>JBOFSC010000217.1:0-1927 GCA_051651345.1 Enterobacteriaceae bacterium | reverse complement strand
GAAGTGCTGCCAGGCTCCTCCACCTACTCCTACGATGGCAACTGGAAGTTACAAAATGAGAATGGTCTGGATGGCTATCATGTCAGCACCGTTCATTTTAACTACGTTGCCACCGTGCAGCATCGCCAGCAACTGACTGGTGGAGAAATGAAAACACTCAATTATGAGAAACTGGGTGCCGGTGATGAGCAAACCGATGATGGCTGGTTTGGCTTTCAAAACGGCCACAGTGTTTTGTTCAGCGATATGCCTAATGCGGCCGATGTGCGTCCCGGCTATCAGCGGATTATGCCGCGTTTACGGGCCACCTGGGGTGACGGGCGCGCCTATTGGACCATGCATAAGCTGCGTAACCTCAATATCTATCCCAGCCTGTTTTTTATGGACCAGATCAGCTCGCAACTGAGGATTATTCGCCCGGTGGCCTGGAATAAGACCGAGGTGATCAGTCTCTGTCTGGGGGTTAAGGATGAGACTGCGCAGGATCGGGAAAACCGCATTCGCCAGTTTGAAGATTTCTTCAATGTGTCCGGCATGGGCACACCGGATGATCTGGTGGAGTTCCGGGAAGCGCAGCGGGGCTTTCAGGGGCGGCTGGAGCGCTGGAATGATATTTCCCGTGGTTATCAAAAGTGGGTCTACGGTGCGACACACAACTCACAGATCCTGAAGATTGAACCGGCGATCACCGGTACTGAAATCACTCAGGAGGGGCTGTATGTTAATCAGCACCAGAGCTGGCAAAATATGATGCTACAGGGGCTGGAGAAAAAAATGACCCTGCAGGGAGGGAAGTGAGATGTCTGAACATTCAATTCGTCAGATTTTGCTGGAGCAGTTTCTGTATCAGGTCAGTGCCGCCTGCGATGCGCAGGAGTGGGATACTTACCTGAGTTATTTTGCCGAAGATGTGCTGTTTCATGTGCCCCAGTGGGAGAGTGAGCACCACTATACTACCGATCCCAAACGGGAGATGTCACTGATCTATTATCCGAACCGTCAGGGGCTGGAAGATCGGGTGTTTCGTATCCGCACCGGCAAATCGGCCGCCTGTACCCCGATGCCAAGGACACTGCATCTGATCAATAACGTGCGCGCCAGGCAGGATAACGATAGCGGTTTATTGCGGGTGGATGTTAACTGGGTCACTCACTATTACCGTTTCGGTCAGAATGGACTGTTCTTTGGTACGGCGGATTATCTGCTGGAGCAACGGGACAACAGCTTTCTGATTAAACGCAAACATGTCCTGCTACTTAATGACAAAATCAATGCCGTATTTGATTTTTATCATGTCTGAACAGGGAGAGATCGTTCATGACTTATCGTGCCGCGATTGTATTTAAAGAGGGGGTCACGCGCTTTATCGAAGTGCGCCCCAATGAAAAGTTATTGGATGCGGCTCTGCGCTTTGGCATCAGTCTGCCGATGGATTGTCGCGAAGGAGTCTGCTCCACCTGCCGGGGCCAGTGTGAATCCGGCAGTGTGGAGATGGAGTACGTCGACGAGGATGCCTTAAGCGAAACAGAGATTGCTGCCGGGGCGATTCTGGCCTGCCAGTCACGACTTAAAGCGGACAGTTCGTTCTATTTTGATATCGATGCGGCGGTGTGCAGTATAAAACCACAGCGCTACCAGGCAACGGTGGTGGAAGTGCAGCAGATCTCGCAAGCGGCTGCCAGCCTGACGCTACAACTTGATGAGGGGCAACCGCCGCTGCACTATTTGCCGGGGCAGTATGCGCGCTTGTCGATACCGGACACGGATCAGCATCGGGCTTACTCTTATGCCAATGCGGTCAATCCCGAGGGCACAGTGCGCTTTTTAATTCGCCTGTTACCCAGTGGTGTGATGAGTGATTACCTGCGGCAACGGGCTAAGGCGGGGGACAAAATAGAGCAGGAAGGGCCTCTGGGGGCTTTTTATC
>JBOFSC010000216.1:0-1160 GCA_051651345.1 Enterobacteriaceae bacterium | reverse complement strand
CTCTGTAAAACATCCGCTGTTCGACTATCTGATACACGAAAATCTAATATACTCTGTCGCGTGCAGCGCCGGACCACCCCGGCGCTAGCGCGCCACCCCTCCACGGAGGGGAATTAACCTGCTCCCCTTTTTGTGTAGATACCTATGCCTTACCAGGGGGAGGAGTTACTTCTTCACCAGCGCCGCACTTCCAATCGTCAACTGCACCTCAGGCGACAGCAAGCTACGCAACTGCATATACAACAATCGCGTATGTACCGAAACCTCTTCGCCATTGCTACGAATATGCCCGGCATTGCGCAGCGTATTCACCAGAGTGGAGAAGACTGCTTTATCAAAGAACTCAGGAGCATTGATACCATTAAGGACAGATAAACGCTGGGCGATAATCCGACTCTCCGCTTCCAGGGCTCCGCGGCTGATAGCCGGATTCGCAGTGAGCAGGGAAAAAGTGATGGCATAGCGCTGCAGAGTCTCTTTGATACTGGCAGCCAGTAGCTGCAGCGGATAGAGACGCAATGGATTCAGCTGGATTTGCTCCTCCTGGCGAATGAGCAACGCCTGGGCCGTTAAATCATCCAGCAACTGATCCACCACATCAGGCAGCTCACTGTCGTGATAAGGCAGGAATAACTCCTCACGCAGCAGGGGATAGAGCGATTCAACATAGGCCAGCACCTCTGTGCGCGATACCGGCGCATGGGAGAGCACCACGCAGGCGATCAGCGAAGGCAGGACAAACAGATGCTGAATATTATTGCGATAGTAGGTGAGTAACACCGCCTGTTCACGCGGCAGCAGCACAATATCACCAATGCTGTCCTGCTCGATGGTAAATTTGTCCATGCGCAGGGCGTGCTCCAACAACTCAGCAGCCGGTAACTCCGGCAAAGTCACCTTATTGCTGTACAGTGAACTTTGCAACAGCAGCAGGTAACACTCCAGTTGTTCAATCAATTGTTCGCGGGTGAGGGCGCGTTGGCGAGAGGCCAGTAAGGCGGTGGCGCACAGGTTAATCGCGTTGGCGGCGGCGGCACTATTGATATTCACCATAATCTGTCGCGCCAGTTTATTGACTACATCCGAGAGCCATGCGGGGCGCAGAGACTCAATGGGATCGATGGCGTCGCGCCAGGAGGGAACCTGCTGGGTAAGGTAAT
>JBOFSC010000215.1:0-5392 GCA_051651345.1 Enterobacteriaceae bacterium | reverse complement strand
CTGTTCCCCTTTAATCAGGCCAACATAATTGCGAATTTTACGCTTCAGACAGACATCGGTTACCAGACCATGGCCCGTTTCAGCATCGATGCGCGGCAGGTTACCGGCATCAGGGTCACCATTCGGGTTGCCATCTTTGATATCAAACAGCAGAACAAATTCGTAACGGTTGCTAAGGCTCATGCGTCTTCTCCTTGAGTAGATTCTTTTTTGGTGAACAGATCCTGGCGCTGCTGATAGTAGCCCAGAGCAAACAGGCACTGGTTTTCCTGATTCAGAAAACGGGGTATCTGCTTGACTTCACCCATAATCGATTGAATGCGATTTTCGGCTGCAATGCGGTAAGCGGGCTTTTCCAGCTTGCGCAAGTGATGATGGTGTAAGCGGATTAAAGTAGGAAACACAGCTATTGGCGTACAAGTGGCACTGCTGTAATAGCGATCGCTAATAGTGGCATTCAGCCCAGGGCTGGCATCGCTCTGCAGTTTCTCCAGCACGGCAAACAGCCGCCCCAGCAGATAGCCGGTGCGTGTATCTTCTTTATTAAGCGCCACTGTGATCTCCTTTTGGCTGTTTAAGCGAAACTTGCGGTTTAACCAGGCTTTGAGCAGTGCTGCCCGGTAATCATTGATACGCCCCGGTTCCGCTTTCAGGCGGGTTAGCAGGGCAGAGCAGAGGCCATCAGGTAGTGGTTGACCGGACAGGATGGCCCGAATACAGCTACTCACCAGCGGGGGTGACAGATTCTCATCCTTGTTAAGTGCTGCTGTGCTGCGCAGCAGTGGTTTCAGTGGGATTAAGCCACCCAGACGGGCATTAACGATAGCAATATCCTCAAACCATTGGCGCAGGTTGGCGGCAAAATCAGCCACTGTTGCCACCTGCCAGAAACGTATGGCGATACGCGCTGCATTGGGTGCCAGACCCAGCAGGTAAAAACGCTGCTTGCCTTCTTGTTCCAGCCAGGCACCGTTGTAGAGCGTTTTATGCAGTTCTTTAATGGCTTCAATACCGCTGTCGGGGTTATCTTTGGGCAGATCGTTGACCATAGAGGGAAATTGCTGCACCAGCCTGCAAGAGTCCTGCGCCCAGAAGACCACCGAGGCATCGCCCAATTGCAGGCGATTCGGGCTGCCGGTCTGTAACAAGTGATTTAACGCTGTGGTGTATTCAAAAGCCGCTTTTTCACCAACAGGTGCATTGGCTCCCTGTTGCTTCCAGCGACCCCAGGAACAGAAGGATTCCTGATTGAAGGAAACAATATTGGCTCCAGAGGTTTGCGCTCCCCAGACCCCTTTAATGACCGGATGGGTGACTGCAAGAGGGGCTTTTTCTCCGCTCACCAGACAGTGAACCTGTTTGTTTTCCGAACTGTTCAGGCTTTTCTGGTAGCATTTAATGATCTCCGGACGATGCAGAACCAGAGTTGCAGCATCAGTGGCCAGTCGAAATGTCAGGTTTGGCTTTTCCTTTTCAATTTCTGCCCAGAGAGGATCTGACTGCATACGCTGCCAGGGATGTTGATAAAAGCGTTCTATGGCATTGATCGCTGTGTTATTTTCCAACTCGGCAAAGATTGCACGGAATGTCTCGATAAAACAGGCCTTTTGCTCCTGTAACCGCTCTATCTTACCTTTTTCATCGATTCCCAGCAGGTACGCAGCGTTATCCCATAGTACATTAGCCTTGATGCCACTGGATCTTTTCACTCCCTTGGGTAAGGCATATTTTCGGCCAATCCGCTTTTTACCCTCCTGAGTGCGGACATCTTCAAATTGAATAAAATGGCCGTCAGCGTCAATCACAACCACGAACTGGATCACTTCGTCGCCAAAGCCAAACGGTGGCAGCGGATCCTGGTCATCTTGCTGTTTGCGCTGTTATCCCCTTCCACCAGGGAGAAATCGCAGGCAAATTCACGGCAACCGAGGTAAGGCTGATTGATACACTGACCACGCAGTGCGCGGCGGCGGAACATGTCAGCATATTTACCGGCATTGTCCCCCGTGCTGGCCCGTGCCGTCAGTTCAAAGTGACCATGCAGGCGATAGTGCACATCGCGCAAAAACAGCCCGGCGCGTTGCTGGCGATCCTCCTCAATATAGAGTCCTAATCGGCCCACACCCGTTTTCATGGCTGTGGTTACATTGCGGGTCGAGATCACACTGCCGACTTCGTTGCGGCGCAGGTTGATCCAGCGGATGGGGTTTAATACTTCTATCGCAGTGATTTGCCAGCGGATCGCTGGTTTCCATAAGATGGATTCAAAAATACTGCGGGCAGCGGAAGGGGTTATAACATCGTAACTTAATCTTTCTACAGACATCTCTGGTCTGGAAAAACAGGCCAGATCACCGCTTACTTCCAGACAAAAAGCCATTGTTGTTCCCTCCTTTTGGCTTGGGGGTACTTCCATTATTTTTGCTACTATTCTTCAACTATCAGAACTAAATCACACTCGCCTCCGCCGACAGCAACTCATCCGGCAGGGATAACCCCCACCCAGGCTGATAGAAACCCTCTCGCAATACCATTAACCCGTATCGGGTTTCAATGCCATCCCGCTGTTGCAGCTTGATTGCCAGTGTCTCCGGTACGGTAATGGTGTAGCGCTGTAATTTACGATAAATCCAGCGGGCTTCCGGTTGCTGTTCCAGTTGTGTTAGCCAGGCAAAAATTGGGCTTTCTTCTTGATATTCGTCTGAATATGGCACCAATAGTGCCACGCCATTATTATCAATCAGACGAAATTTTTCGGCCGCCTCACGAAATTGCAGTGCCAGGGGTATTTCTGCTGTGCCGCCTTTCATCGTTAACAGATCGCAAATCTGGTACTTATCGCGATCACCCTTAGCATTAAGCAGACTAAAAAAGTGGCTGAAGGCTTCCGGCGCCAGCGGATCGGTTAACCGACCGCCTGTTAACATCTCCAGCGTGCTTTGCTCTGCCTGGCGTAAGAAACCCATTGGTGCCGGGGATTCCGGCATAAATACCCAAACCCTGCCATAACTCTCGCACTGATTTTCGCGATTGCAGCGTCCTGCCGCCTGGGCAATGGAGTCCAGACCCGCCATGGCACGGAAAACAACTGGAAAATCCAAATCGACGCCAGCTTCAACCAACTGAGTGGATATCACCCGCAGTGGTCGCTGGTCACCCTTTCTTCTGACGGCTAAGCGTGTGCGGATTTCGTTGATCACTGCGGTGCGGTGCTCGGCACACATATGCGCTGACAAGTGCAGGTTGTTGCCATCATCGGCCAGCAGATGATAAAGACCACGAGCCGCAGCTCGGGTATTAACAATGCAAAGCACCGCTTCTTCCGCATCCACGGCACGGGCCACCTCGGTCCAACTGATCGGTTGTGGTGAAAATGTCACTTCAACCCGTTTAAGTTGACGGGCCAGTTGCTGTGGATCACTGATAATTTCACGGACATCGCGCACTCCCTCCATGGTCAGTCGACCAAAGGGATCGCGCATTTCAGTCAGCACTGGCTGGGTTGCTGTACAGAGCACCCAGGTAACACCAAAATTATCACTCATCTGTTGCATAGTGCGGGTGACTGGGGCATGAAAATCACGCGGTAACTGCTGAGCCTCGTCCAGAATAATAATGCTGTCGATCAGATTATGCAGTTTACGGCAGCGGCTGCTGCGGGCCGCGTGCAAAGATTCGAATAATTGCACATTGGTGGTGACAATCAGCGGGGCATCCCAATTTTCGACCGCCAGCCGCGCGCGGGCATTACCATCATCATCGAGATTGCTGTGGTGTTCCAGCACTGCGTCATCACCGAGCGCGGCACGAAAAACCGCTGCGTTCTGTTCAATAATACTGGTAAAAGGGATGGCATAAATAATACGCTTTTTGCCATAACGTCGGGCATGTTCCAGGGCAAAGCCTAGGCTGGCCAGCGTTTTGCCACCACCGGTGGGTACCGTCAGGCTGAACATACCAGGCGCTAAAGCTGCTGCGGCCAGTGATTCCTGGAGGATTTGCTCTCTGATTTTCTGTAGTGGCGAAGCTTGTCTTGTGGCTTTTTGTTGCAACGAGGCCATAAAATCATGATAGCGCTGCTGCAACTGTACCAGAGAGGGGTAATTGCCGCGCTGCTGTGCCAGATCCGGTGACATATAGTATCCAGCCAGTCGGCATCCACCAGGCAAGAGAATAGCAGTCTGATCCAGAGTGCGATCGAGGCGGAAGTTAACTGAAAGTCAGGAAAGTGCAGGTCGATCTGCTCCAGCAACTGAACCGGAACAGGAACCGCCAGCGCATCCCGATACCGTTTTTCGCCCTGCGTCAACTGATACGGCAGCGCAGCCTTGCCTCCATACCAATCCGGTAACCCGGCATGGTGCCCGGCAATCAGGTACGCCAGCAGATGACCCTCATTGGGCCCGAGAGTGGCTATAGCATGCAGGGCACCGACAATCGCATGGGGCACCCGGGTACCACTCCCCTCCATATGGGCATTTTCTGCCTCAAAACCGGTTTGGTTGCGGATATAGTGCTGCCAATTGGGCTGGAATTTTCCTAAATCATGCCAACGCCCTGCCAGCGTCAACCAGCCCGTGCCCAGTCGAACGGCGAACTGCTCAGCCCGCTGGGCAACGCTAAAGAGGTGCTCATCCAGGTGATGGGGTGTGGCAAAGTCCCTGTTCTGCCCGGCCCTGATATGAGCAATATAATCAGAATGGTCCGTCATGATGCTCCCTGCCTGCGTTATCCACTGCTTCGCTAAAGCTTTAACAGTTTTTGCGTACGAATGCCACTGTATTAAATAAAGTGAGCTTGATTTGTGGAAAAATCGATGGGGCCAGGAGGGTGATCGTTGTGGGACACTGCAGGGACAAAGGTCACAACCACAAAAAAGCCCGCTGTGGTTGAGCGGGCTATCTATGTGATTTTACAGCTTAAATATGGTGGCCCCTCCCAGACTTGAACTGGGGACCGATCGATTATGAGTCGAGCGCTCTAACCACTGAGCTAAGGGGCCAAACGGGCGGGATTATACGGTAATGTGACAGGCCGATCCAGTCCGCGCGGTGCGATGGTTGTCTTTTTATACAATAGCTTCTATTGCGTCACAAAGCCGATGCTCAAAGTGTACTACAAAAATGGTGTAGCCGATCATCGGTGATAACAGAATAGATGCCGGGTTTATAGAGACGGATATTGAGTTTAAAAGTGGCACCAACATAAAAATCAGGCGTAAAGGCATCCAATACACTACCGCTGTTATCACCCGGTCATATGTAGGTACTTAAGCTCATAACACATTGATGTACCTTTAATTCATTACAGGGTAAATACTAAGACCTAACGATAGCAACATACTTTTCTGATCTCGCCTGGGATGAGCTCGTTGACCATGAGTCGCAAAAAA
>JBOFSC010000214.1:0-1756 GCA_051651345.1 Enterobacteriaceae bacterium | reverse complement strand
TTTGCGACTCATGGTCAACGAGCTCATCCCAGGCGAGATCAGAAAAGTATGTTGCTATCGTTAGGTCTTAGTATTTACCCTGTAATGAATTAAAGGTACATCAATGTGTTATGAGCTTAAGTACCTACATATGATCAGTTGTTTGAATTGTATTTCCATTAATCACCTCAGTAGTTCTAAAAGACACGCTATTACCGGTAGGTGATACTCCCTTTATTCCAAAATATGCATTGTTTCTTACATGTTGTCCCCAGCCAGATTCTAATGCTGATTGAGCTAATAAAACAGACGCTGGAACTCCCCATTGTGTTGATACTGTCTTGGCGGATGGAGACGCCATATTGAGAAAGTCTTGTACGTGCAAAGGTCGACGAACACGTGTTTTCATTTCTTTTAAATACCACAAAAACACCACCGGATGCATATGCCAGACTTCTTTCTTGCCTGCAAACTCCGGCACCTCCTGCATCCAGACGCATTTATCAATGACATCCTGGTTATAATAAACAATATCCGAATCAAACTTTTCATACTGTTTCAGCAAGGGTGCCCACATCGGGTCAGTGCTTTTATCGTGCCATTCGCTGGGGTGCTTGACGATCATCTTGCGCACCGCGTTATGGAAATAACCATGCTGGATGATTTGACGGAATTTATCCGGCTCGTGGTATTCGT
The DNA here is from genome assembly GCA_051651345.1 of Enterobacteriaceae bacterium. GTDB lineage: Bacteria > Pseudomonadota > Gammaproteobacteria > Enterobacterales > JBOFSC01 > JBOFSC01. The sequence goes on along the minus strand of JBOFSC010000214.1, from coordinate 1,081 downwards.
TTTCTTTCAAGATGTCAATTTTGTTAAGGGTCAGTTGGCAATCAAAGGCCAGTGAATCACAGTAGATCCAGTTACCCTGCTCTGCCTGTTTTTTCAGATGTTCTATAATATCACTGATCAATCTGGTGGGTTTTTGAACATTGCTGAGATGTTCAAATGTCTGGTGCTCGCAGCCATCCAGTGCGAAGAAGCCCAGTTTTTCCAGATCATATTGGCTTAAGATCTCTAAATCTGTCGTTTTTACCCAGCCTCCTTCTGGTTCAATTCTGCAATATTCAATAGCAGGTTGTTGTTCTGTCGCTTTTATTGTAACTCTTGAGTCAGACAGCAGGGGAGCAATACCTGTATAGCGGGTAGGGGTTGTCTGTAAAACAAAGGTTTTTTTATCAGCGGTACTGTAGCGGGGCTTACCGGGTGAATAACGAGCGAATTGACGTCCACCCTTGAGTTTAAGCGGATTGCCGATAAAGGTTTTTATCTTGTCATCGGGAGTAAAAACTTCAAGGTGAACCCGCCAGGCAGAATCCATGCCGGTCATTTCAGGCAATTGATTGAGGCCCATAAAACCGACGGGTTGTCCCGCGTCGATTTTTATCGGTGTCGCAGGTCTAATGACTTGATCAAAATCCGGATCGCGTTTACTGGTTTTTCTCCATTCGACAAACCATGGGGGAAGAGCGATTTCTGTTTTCATGGGCGTGATATTATCTTTGCCCTTATGCTGATCAACAACAACCCAGAGCTGATCGCCAACCGCCAGTTCAGCCTCATTTTTATCACCTTCGGACAGTTGGGCGATTTTTACTTTACCGTAACGGCGTCCTTTATTCGGTGCATCTGTTTTTTCTGTCTGCCGCTCTGCATCGTGCGGATCCCATAGCAGATGGGTGCCTTTTTTAATTTGGGCATGAAACCATAATTGTCGATCATCAATATAGCCGCGTCATATGTAGGTACTTAAGCTCATAACACATTGATGTACCTTTAATTCATTACAGGGTAAATACTAAGACCTAACGATAGCAACATACTTTTCTGATCTCGCCTGGGATGAGCTCGTTGACCATGAGTCGCAAAAAAA
>JBOFSC010000213.1:0-2552 GCA_051651345.1 Enterobacteriaceae bacterium | reverse complement strand
ATAACAGGGAGAGGGGCAGCAGCAGCCAATACAGCCGCGACTCCCCTGACCAGATTCTGTCACGCATCATTGACCAAACTGTAAACGATAGAGTTGTGCATAAGCCCCTTGCCGATCCAGCAGCTGTTGATGGTGCCCGCGCTCCACAATGCGCCCCTCTTCCAGCACCACGATCTCATCCGCCTGCTCTATGGTGGACAACCGATGCGCAATCACCAGGGAGGTGCGGTTTTTTTGCAACTCATCCAGCGCCGCCTGAATCGCCCGCTCTGACTCAGTATCCAGTGCCGAGGTGGCTTCATCCAGAATCAGAATTGGGCTATCACGTAACAGAGCTCTGGCGATGGCAATGCGTTGCCGCTGACCACCAGACAACATCACGCCATCTTCACCAATAACGGTATCCAGCCCGTGCTCCATCTTAGAGATAAAGTCCATCGCATGGGCCAGGCGCGCCACCCGCTCTATCTCTTCCCGACTGAACTGCTCTTTACAAGCATAGGCGATGTTATTGGCGATAGTATCATTGAAAAGATGCACATTTTGCGACACCAGGGCGATCTGCGCGCGCAGCGACCTCAGGGTATATTGACGCACATCCAGACCATCGATCATGATGGTGCCCTGCTCAATATCATAAAAACGGGTAAGCAAATTGGCGATGGTGGATTTTCCGGAACCGGAACGACCGACTAAGGCCACGGTTTTACCTGCCGGAATAGTCAGGCTGACATTATCCAGTGCCGGAAGCTCCCGTGCGGGATAACTGAAAGTCACATGCTGAAATTGAATATCGCTGTCCCCTTCACGCAGCGCCACTGTGCCCTCATCTTTCTCCTTCTCCATATCCAGAATGGCAAACAGCGTCTGACAGGCCGCCATACCGCGCTGAAATTTGGAGTTGACATCGGTTAACGCCTTGAGTGGCCGTAGCAGGGCTATCATAGTGGAGAACACAACGGTGATGGTCCCGGCAGTCAGGGTCTCCATCACACTGGGAAAGCTGGCGGCAAACAGCACAAACGCCAGTGCCAGAGAGGCAATAAACTGGATCAGGGCGCTGGAGATAGAGTCCGCCACCACCATTTTCATCCCCTGGCGGCGCATACGATTACTGACCGTATTGAAACACTCGGTTTCTATCTGCTGTCCGCCAAAAATACGCACTTCTTTATGACCCTTGAGCATCTGCTCGGCGCTGCTCGCCACCATGCCCATGGAGTTTTGCATATTTTTACTGATGGCACGAAATCGCTTTGAGACCTTGCGAATAATAAATGCCACTATGGGAGCGATCACCAGCAGGATTATGGAGAGCTGCCAGCTGTAGTAAAACATCATAGTAAACATACCGATGATCACGGCCGATTCACGTACCACAGAGACCAGAGCACTGGAGGCCGAGGAGGCCACCTGTTCCGAGTCATAGGTGATACGCGATAACAGTGTACCTGTAGATTGCTGGTCAAAAAAGGCCACCGGCATCCCCATCATATGCCGGAACAGACGGCGGCGCATATTCATCACCACCTTACCGGAGACCCAGGAGAGGCAATAGTTAGAAATAAAGCTGGAAAGGCCGCGCATCAACATCAGGCCCAGAACCGCCAGCGGCATCCAGTGCAGAACCGAAGTATCGGCTTTACCAAATCCGTCATCCAAAAGGGGTTTCAACAACGACAGCATCAGGGTATCTGTAGCAGCATTCGCAACCAGGGCGCACGCAGAGACGATCAACCCCAGTTTAAAGGGAGTGACCATCGGCCATAAACGGCGAAATGTCTGCCAGGTTGACAGATCTTTATCATCTAGCATGTAAGTTAACCAATTTTTATCTGATAACAGGCCATTTTACCTGGTATTGTCGGTTAAGCCAAACCACGCGTGATACCATCTTTTTTGCACATCCTGACGAAAGCGCTCTAACTTCCAGTGTTGTCGATAAAAAAGCAGTGTCAACTGCCCCTCCTGTGCCGTGCTGTACCAGCGAATTCTCTGCTTCTGATAACGTTCAGTGACTTTTTTAGCGGGTAAATTCCAGGGGTTATAGCGTGCAGTTGAGTTAAGGGCCAGTTGCGGCTGCACGGTTCGCAGGAGCAGCGAGGAGGAGGAGGTTTGACTACCATGGTGAGGCACCTGCAAAATGGTGCTGGTTAATTTATGGCGTAATGTCGCCACCAGTTGTTTCTCCTGAGCCAGTTCCAGATCCCCCGTCAGCAGCAGCGTATGTTGGCCATCTGTGATACGCACGGTACAGGAGTCTGGGTTTACAGCATGGGGCACCGGCCTGGGCGGCCACAGCACCTCCAGTTGCAGGCCCTGCCACCGCCATTGGCGCCCCTGGATACAGGTTTGCCCCGCTATAGAAGAGGAGGAGGTGATTACCTGGCTGCGGGGCCAGACAGCCAGCAACTCAGACAATCCCCCCACATGATCCTGATGCTGATGGCTGATAATGATGCTGTCCACTATTAAGCCCCGCCAGCGCAAATAGGGCAGGATTTCCAACTGCGCCATTGAACCGCCAGGCCAGGCATTACCGGTATCATAGA
>JBOFSC010000212.1:0-6408 GCA_051651345.1 Enterobacteriaceae bacterium | reverse complement strand
TCTGTTCCTGCCTTTATTCCGGCGCGGCTGGCAGCGGCGACCAGCAGCAATTGTGTTACGATGAAGGTCGGGGAATCGGTAAGTATCTCCTGCCAGATTAGCCAGCTGCGGGATGTACTGCGGGTACCAGGCGCATGCTGAACATCGAACAGTTGTGGCTGGCCCGTGAACCTGTCGATATGCGCAGCGGAATTGATAAGTGAACACAGTATGTGACCGATCACCTCGGCCAGGTCTGGCAAAGTGAAGCTGCTTTTGTGTTTTGTAATCGGGCCCGTACCCGTCTTAAACTGCTGCGCTGGGATAAGCACGGTGTCTGGCTCGGTGTGCGGCGCCTGCACAGGGGACGTTTCATCTGGCCTCAGTCAGAAGAGACCACCTGGTCTTTGACCCACGAACAATTTTCATGGCTGGTCAAAGGGATAAACTGGCAACAGGTCGAGGGCGAAAATCTGCTGGCATGGCGGTAAACTGTTTCAGTTATTACATTGATTTTTAATGAAAACAAAAGTCGGTTTTGGTATAATTATCACCATGAAAACTGCTGCCGACTTGCCCGAAAATCCTGATTCATTACGTGAGATTACCCTGGAGCTGATGCGTAAACTGGTGCAGGCTGAACAGCAGTTATCGCAGACCGAACAGCAACTCATCCAGGTAGATCAACTTAACCGGGAATTAGAAGAAGCACTTAAGCTGGCACGCCAGGCGCGTTTCGGGCGTAAAAGCGAAGTGTTCAACACATTACAACTCAGCCTGCTGAATGAAGATTGCCAGGCCGACGTCGGTGCTGTTGAAACTCAACTGGAAAAACTCTTACCGGAACCGGCTGAAACCAAAGCCAAACCCCGTCGTGAAGCGTTGCCTGTTCAGTTGCCCCGGGAAGAAGTCCGTTGTGATGTCGCTGATAAAGCCTGCCCCGATTGTGGTACTGAACTGCGTTTTGTACGTGATGAAATCAACGAGCGGCTCGATTACCTGCCTGCACGGTTTATTGTAAGGAAAACCGTTCGCCCGCAATACAGCTGCCCCTGTTGTCAGACCATGCACAGTGCGCCGCTGCCACCGCAGGTGATTGAGAAAGGTATTGCCGCACCGGGATTATTAACCCAAATCGTCATTAACAAAGTCATTGACCATCTGCCGTTAGACCGGCAGCGAAAAATCTTTGAGCGCGAAGGCATTCATCTGCCGACCAGCACTTTATCCGATTACATGGGCCGCATTGGGGCACAGCTGCAACCTCTGGCGGAACGTTTGCACACACTGTTATTACAGCAGCCGGTGCTGCATGCAGACGAGACACCATTAACTTTATTGAATGCCAGGCAGGGTAAAGTCGTTAAAGGTTATCTGTGGAGTTATGCCAGACAGGCCCTCAATACCTTCCGGGGAACACTGGTGGTTGATGACTACGCCGGGTACAAAGCCCTGTTTACCACCGGTTCAGTCACTGAAGCTGCCTGTCTGGCCCATGTGCGGCGTAAGTTCTTTAAACAATACCAAGCGAATAAAAATCCCGTTGCCGGACAGGCACTCGATATTATCCGTGAGCTCTACAAACTTGAACGCCTGATTAAACACCGTCCGCCGGATAAACGACGACAATGGCGACAACGTTACGCCAGGCCCCGGCTTGATGCCTTCCGGCAATGGCTGTTACATCAGCAGCAACACTGTGCGCCCAACTCCGGGTTACACAAGGCAATCGCCCATGCCCTGAAAAGATGGCCTGCACTGCTGACGTATCTGGACGATGGCAGAGTGCCCATCGACAACAACCATATTGAAAACTGCATCCGTCCTGTTGCTCTTGGACGAAAAAACTGGCTCTTTGCAGGTTCACTCCCTGCAGGCAAACGCATGGCTTCGATTATGAGTCTGCTGCACACAGCACGCCTTAACGGTATCAACCCTTTTACCTGGCTGCACTATGTGTTGACCCATTTACCGTCATGGAAAAACAGCCAACTGGATGAACTGCTGCCCCTGCCAGGAAACACCTTCACTGACTGAACGCAAGCAAGAATATCAGAGAAAATCCTGTGGGGAATATGAGTTCGCCGGAAGCTTACAAGCCTGCGCTCTGGCGCAGTTTGTGAAGCGCGTGGGCTGGGATGAAATCAGGATCAACGCACGCAATGAGACCGAGTGCTATCTCATGCGCGATGCCATTAATCAGTTGCAGAAAGCCCTGGCAGAGCAGGGCTATGCGCCGAGATAAGCGGGAGAAAGAGATGCCCCAGCTCCTTAAGGGCTGGGGTTGTGCCAGGGAATTAGATAATTTTTAGTAACTTCATGTCGTAAAGCAAATCATTTTTCTCATCTTCACTGATATCTGCGATTAACTCATCAAGACTATGCACTGATAAAATATTAGCTATCTGTGTACGATGATAATCTTCGAATGTTTTACCAAACCGATTTGCACTTAAAATCAAATTCAATACATGCAGCATAAGATTTTCAATTGGTAATTCATAAGAATTTTCAAATTGATCATATGCATAGCCTATTTCATGTTCATTTTCTTCCCAGCCCCTTCCATTTTTATTCATACTATTTAACACATTACGGCAATAATAGTAATAGCAATCCAGGAATGAAGATCTGATTTCTTGATAATCAATACGCTCATCGCTCATTTTTCTTCCTCGGTCTTAATAGCACACCATTATTATCTATAATCTTTACCTCTATCCCAGGGTATTTTTTCTGGAATTGCTCAACCACACCCAAACAACTACCACATGCAGGACGCTCAGTAAGAATCGTTACCGAACCTTTTGTTGAAGTGTTGTTACCTAGTTGATCAGCTAAATTATCAAGAATCTTATATTCTGAGTCGGTATTTCTTTTAAGATTTACCCCAGAGCTGCTTGGAATAGTTTTGTATTGAAAGTTTTGACCTCCATTACCCACTACTCCCTTACCGGCTTCATCAATACTACTGTGTGCCGCCATCTTTTTCGGCATACCCGGAATATCTATCTCTGCAACGGCTACGTTACCAGATCGCTTGGGATATGAAGTTAACCCGGCCCGTATATCCGTTATCTGCTGTTTCAGAGAACTGACTTGTTGGATAGCTTTTTCTTTCGTTACATAACTGTTCCAGTTTAAGGCATTTTTTCCGGTAACAACCTTCTCTACCATCTCAGAGGTAACTGTGCCACCCTTCTGCTGAATTACTTTCAATGCCGCTAATTCACTTAACTGTTCAGCAGTTAGTTTAGCGCCAGCACCCGCTCCGGTAATCGCTATTCCCGCCGGAACCGCCTCTGCGCCCAGGGTTTCCGCAATCCAGATACCAACCTGGTTGGCGCACAATACCGGATTCGCCGCACACGCACTGATACCGGACTCCACTGCCGCGACTAATGCAGGCGTCAGGGTGACCCCTGCAATCGCTGCCCCCATCACTAATATCTGTGGCTCAGCACCTGCTTCGAATGCTTCTTTATACCCCTGAATTCCTTCATTGATAACTTGTTGCTGACAGGCTGTGTCACTTCCGCATTTGGCTTTGGCTGCGTTAACTATCGCCTGGCCAAAGTTGTTATTTTCTACCGCATTCTGCCCCGCCTGTGCTCCTGCGAGGGCATCACTGGTAGTGTTCCCCGCCAGCCCTCCGGCAATCCCTGCTGCCAGTGTGGAAAGCGCAACCACATTCTGCTTCTCCTGCTCAGAAAGCTGGTTAGCCTTTTTACCATGATACAATTTCTCAATAATCAACGGTGCCAGCAGCTCTGCTGTGGCCGCCCCTGCTGCACCTGCCAGCGCGTTATTACCGGAAGCATAAGAGACTGCCGCACCGAGCGCCGCATGAGCCATCGCATTGGCAGCAGTATTGACTTTACCTGTTGCCGGATCAAGGGTCATATTTTTAATGACTTCTGCCAGATAGGGGGCAGCGGCTCCCGAAAGTGCCTGACCAATATCTCCGCCAGCCAGCCCCTGTGCGGCTGCTGTGGCCGCCTGGATAGCCTGTTGCAGATTACCCCCGGTACCATAAGGAGCCATCGCATCCTTGTATTCCTGGCTGTTTTGCAACATCTGCACAAAATCAGCTTTGTCCTTAGCCGAGGCATTTTTAGGCGGCTCGCCATACTTCGCCTTTGCTGCTTTAAGCCCCGCAATCTCCCCCTCGGTGCGCACGATATCAGACACCTGCGTCCCGATATCGGCTATCAGTTGCGCCTCTCTCAGGCGGTTACGCTCCTTCTCCTTATCAAAGATCGGCCGCAGCGCCTCATGGGCATTATCCGGGTCGCGGGAGAGGTCGTTTACATCCTGCTTCTGATTCTCCTGGTCACGGACAGTAATCGTACCTTCACTCACCGCCGCTTTGGTGGTCGAGCTGGCATTCCCGTCATTATTGGCCCCGACCAGCGTGTTACTCGCCAGGTTAGTGAGAAGGTTGCTGCCAATCGGCCCGCCGCTGCTCATACCGACACTGTTGCTTTCGGTTTTGAACTCCGCCTTGTTTTTGATATCAGAGAAACCCAGGGTGCCGGTATCGAGCTTGTTCTTGTCAGCGGTGGCCGTGGAGGCAATCACCGCACCATCAAGTTGCGTGTGATTCTGGGTTTTGATGTCAAACCCGCCTTTACCTGCAAATATCCCCGTCTGCTCCTGCACGCTGGCATAATCCGACTTCATCTTCTGCTGTGATAAATTGAAACTACCACTGCCCGTCATCGTCCCGAAAGTAAAACTGCCTCCGGCACTGGCACTGTTTTGTTTGCTGCGGTAACTGTCGGTATCCTGCTCACTTTGCAGCAGCAGATTACGCCCTGCGTCCACCTTGACCGTCTCACCACTGACCTGCGCCCCTTTAAGGGCTGTATCCCTGCCACTGGTGATATTGACAGTCTGACCTGCATTCAGTGTGGTTTCAGTGTGGGTCAGGCTATCGCCTTTCTCCTTGCCCTTGCTCATGTTAACACCGGCAAACACACTGATCCCCGCACCGCCTTGTCCGGCCCCGATGCCAATGCCAATGCTACCACCGGAACTCTTGTTACTGCCACGGATACTCTGCGTATTCTCGGCGCTGAGTATCGCAATATCATTTTGCGCACTCAGGCTGATATCCTGTCCTGCCTGCAACTGGCTGCCCTGGAGCAGAATATTGCCCTGTTTTTTGTCTGCCTCTCCGGTTGCCGTGATATTGAGATTTTTACCCGCCGTCAGGGTACTGCCGCTGGCCCACTGCTGGCTGACATTGGTTTCTGACTTGCTCTTTTGCGTGCCGAGGGAAACACTCACGCCCACCGCATTCTGGTCTGCCGGGTTTTCCGCTGAGACGCGCCCGGCCTGAATCGCCTGAACTCCGGAGAGTCCGGCTTTAATTCCCTGCAGTGTTGCGAGCTTCCCACTGGACTCTTCTTTGGCCGCCTTGCCGGTTTCAATGGCGGTATTAAGGGCGCTGCCAGCTGCGCCAGAGAGTGAAACGGTCACTCCACTTTTCTTGTGTTCGGTTTTCTGAGTCTGCTCACTGGTGTTGGAGGATGCCTCAACGGTCACACTCTGGCCTGTCAGATTGATATCTTTACCGGCAATGACATCTGAGCCTTTGACATTGAGATCGTTACCCGCTTTCAGATTCACATTACCACTGATACTGCCTATCTGGCTGCCCACAGCGGTGGTTGTGTTGTTGGTGTTGGCAGCTTTTTGCTGCTCCTTACCGATGGTAAATCCAATACCGCCACTGCCCATCAGACCGGATTTTTTCGTTTTCGTCCAGGCAGTGACCTGCTCATTTTCCAGTGCCTCGGTGATGTTGAGCTGATTGCCCGCCGTGATAATGACATCTCCTGTGCCCACAGCGTTACTGCCAACAATATTTGTGTCGCGTCCTGACTGGATAGTGACGCTGTCTCCGCTGACAGTGCTGCTGTTGGCTGTCGTTTCCTCACTCCTGAAATAGGTCTGCTTACTCTTACTGCTTAAAAATCCTTTTTTCTTACTGCTGCTTTGTATCTCAAGGCTGTTATAGTCCTGAGTGGCAGTAATATTGACATCACGTTTAGCTGTGAGATCTACGCCGCCTTCAAGACTGGCAACCTCGCTTCCATGAAGCAGGATATCCGTTCCCGTCGCCTCGATGTTAATGCCTTGCTTAGCCGTGATACTACTACCCTGCGAGATATCTTCGAACTTTTCCAGATTGCGTTTGCTGTTACGTCTCTTTTCAAAGTCACTGCTACTGGCCTGACGACGTGCCTCCGTGATCTCCACCTCCTGCCCCGAGAGAGATACGCCGCCCTCCGCGCTATCTAAAGCAGTCCCTTGCGCCAGGATATTTTTACCTGCATTAAGGGTCAGACCCTGACCACCAGCTAATAAACTGGTGTGCAGGGTATCTGCTGTACTGGTGTTGCTGACCCGCGTTTTGCTGCT
>JBOFSC010000211.1:0-2080 GCA_051651345.1 Enterobacteriaceae bacterium | reverse complement strand
TTTGCGACTCATGGTCAACGAGCTCATCCCAGGCGAGATCAGAAAAGTATGTTGCTATCGTTAGGTCTTAGTATTTACCCTGTAATGAATTAAAGGTACATCAATGTGTTATGAGCTTAAGTACCTACATATGATTGATTACGGGGGTCAGATAACCGAAATTGAGCTTTTACCGCAAACGAGGTGAAAGTGTCCAACCATCCTGAGCCCTCTAAAAAAACTGAAAAAATCCAATGGAATGTTTTTAATCAGCCGAAAGCCTTTTATCTTATCTCCTCAGTAGAACTATGGGAACGATTCGGTTTTTACGGGCTGCAAGCCATTATTGCTATCTATCTGGTCAATATTTTACACCTCTCGGAAGCGGATTCATTTACCCTGTTTGCCTCCTTCAGCGCCCTGGCCTATGCCTTTGTAGCTATCGGTTGCTGGCTACTGTGGCGGTGGGGACGGGTCTGTTTGAAGCCAGTCCGGCGGCCCTGCTCGCCACCTATTATCCGGAAGGTGATTCCAGAGTTGCTGGCGCCTACGTGTCAAAATATCAGTGTGTTGTACTAAAGCCATCAATATTATCTGTAACAAAATGTATATTTACTATTGCCTGTTGCCGCGATATGTCACAGATTAATACATTCCCATAGCTGATTTACTGATACTCCTGTTGTCACTGAATGAATAACGATAATGTTATTCTCAAGTGAATCATTAATCAGAAAAATAGCCAAATTGAGGTGTACGTGTCTAACAATCCTGACCACTCTGCTACAGATAAGACCAGTCTAAATGTGTTTAAACAGCCCAAAGCTTTCTATTTGATATTTTCTATCGAATTATGGGAGCGGTTTGGTTTCTATGGTTTGCAAGGAATCATCGCCATCTATCTGGTGACTGTTTTAAAGCTTTCGGAAGCAGAGTCTTTTACTCTATTTGCCTCATTCAGTGCTTTGGTTTATGGTTTTACGGCAATCGGCGGCTGGCTTGGCGATAGAGTATTGGGTACCAAGCGCATGATTATATTGGGTGCTATTGTGCTGGCCCTGGGTTACTGTATGATTGCATTTTCTAACGATGAGCTTTTTTGGATCTATCTGGGGATGGCAACGATCGCTGTCGGTAATGGCCTGTTCAAAGCCAACCCCTCAGCTCTTCTGGCTTCCTGTTATCATAAGGGTGATCCCAGACTGGATGGCGCATTCACCATATATTACATGTCAATCAATGTTGGTTCGTTTTTCTCCATGTTGGCCACTCCGCTGCTAGCCAAACATTTTGGTTGGGGTATCGCGTTTTCATTGAGTATCATTGGACTGATTATCACCATACTCAATTTTCTGCTGTGCCATCGATGGGTTAAAGAACATGGCTCATCTCCCGATTTTCAGCCTGTCAACAAGAAAAAACTATGTATGACCCTTGGCGGTGTTGTTCTGTTAATTGCTGTATCCTACCTGTTGTTACACCATCAGACGATTGCCCGTTGTGCACTGGCTTTACTCGCTGCTGGTATCGTTGTGGTATTTTCCTATGAAACCATGATGCTGCATGGCGCTGCACGCAGAAAAATGATTGTGGTATTTATTTTGATGATTGAGGCTATTATCTTTTTCGTTCTCTATAATCAAATGCCAACTTCTCTCAATTTTTTTGCCATTCATAATGTGGCGCATAAGCTGTTTGGCTTTACTGTTGAACCAGCACAATATCAGGCGCTCAATCCGCTGTGGATCATGATTTTTAGTCCTATTCTCGCTATTATATATACCCAGATTGGTAATACCCTACCGATACCGCTTAAGTTTGCGATCGGTATGGTATTCTGCTCAAGCGCATTTCTGGTACTGCCACTTGGAGCACAATTTGCCAACCAATACGCTATCATGCCAGCCCAATGGCTGGTTCTTAGCTACGCATTGCAGGGGCTGGGTGAGCTGATGATCTCCGGTCTTGGACTGGCTATGGTCGCCCAACTGGTACCGCAGAGATTAATCGGCTTTATTATGGGGGCATGGTTTCTTACTACCGCCTGCGCTGCCGTTCTTTCAGGTTATGTAGCAGGTCTGACTGCACCCCTATCAGAAGC
>JBOFSC010000210.1:0-6243 GCA_051651345.1 Enterobacteriaceae bacterium | reverse complement strand
CCCTCCTGTGCCAGTCGTTCTGCGATCTGCGCATCATCGCTCTCTGGCCCTAACCAGGCTAGTAAGTGCAGCCCGGCCGCAGCTGGCTGAACCTGTAGCACACCGGCTAACTGTTGATTCAGTTCCTGCACCAGCATGTTCTGTCGCTTCTGGTACAGTAAACGCATACGACGAATATGGCTGATCAGATAACCCTGCTGCATAAATTCAGCCGTCGCCGCCTGTAACATCGTGGGTGGACTGCGATTCATGGCGGCTCGCAGTGCACTGAAGGAGTCCACCAGATCTTCCGGTAGCACCACATAACCCAGACGCAGGGATGGGAAAAGTACCTTACTGAAGGTACCCACATAGATCACCCGTTGATATTGGTCGAGATAGTACAGGGTAGGCGGTGTGTTGCCTTCGTAGCGCAATTCGCTGTCGCAATCATCCTCAATAATCCAGCCATTATTACTACTGGCCCAGTTAATCCACTCCATTCTGCGGTTGAGACTCATGGTGTGGCCAAGAGGATGCTGGCGTGAAGGGGTGGTAAACACCATACGAGCGACCGGCATATCGTCCCCCGGCAGGGTGATGCCCTTCTCATCCACAGGCAGAGGCTGTAACTGGCAACTCTGCGCCAGGAAAGCCAAACGGGCAGCGATATGGCCGGGATCTTCCATATAGATCCATTCGCCGGGATTGAGCAGCAGCATACTGAGCAGATTAAAAGCCTGTTGAGCGCCGGAGGTGATCACCACCTGCTCTTCGTGGCATTGTATCCCCCTGATATCACGCAGGTAGGTAACGATGGCTTGTCGCAGCGACGGATGCCCGATTTTTTCACCATAGGCCAGATACTCTTTGCTGCTTCGCTCCGACTGGTGGCCGAGGATCCGTTTCCAGATGGTCGTGGGGAAAGCGTCGAAGGCGATATGGCTGGGAATAAAAGCCGTGCCCCGCTCCGGCGACCATACCGCCGGATAGTTATCAAACAGCCGTCCACGGGCAGAGATGGTGGCCTGCCCCCGTTGGGATAGCTGTGGTTGGCGGGGTAAGTGTGGCGGTTTCTGCGGCTGCAGTTGTGCACTGACATAAGTGCCACTGCCGATTTTTGCCGTCAGAAAACCTTCTGCGATCAATTGTTCAAAGGCATTAACCACCGTAATACGGGAAACCCGCAGCTCGGCAACCAGGATCCGGGTCGCAGGCAGGCGCGTGCCAGGCTGTAGTAATCCGCTCAGAATCTGTTGACGAATCTGCAGGTAGAGTTGCCGTGAAAGCGGAATGTGGCTGTCACGGTCCAGATTAATATCGGCCAGCAAGGCACCCGTGCCATAGAGTTTCATCTTAAGTTAAATAATTCTTGATTTAGATCACAAATATGAAATGTTAAACCAGAGCGATTACGTGATAAACATCACATAATTTTCCGGTATCGCCCGAGGTAAATAGGCCCTGCCGGTGCGCTTCTGTGACTAACATCACTAAAATATCGCCTTTCATTGGGATGATTTGGTGATGCAGATCACTATTTCCCCTCCTGATACACCTGATGCAAATCCATGGTACAGTCGATCGTGCTTTATACGACAACTCACGGTTTTGGCCGAACCGTGTTACAGCAACCATCAATCGATCCTGGGTACCAGGAGGGAACTTGTTATGCTATCACCAAACATAAAAATCCGGATACAAAATTTTGGCCGGTTTCTCAGCAATATGGTGATGCCCAATATTGGCGCATTTATCGCCTGGGGCTTAATCACCGCTCTGTTTATTCCGACCGGCTGGCTGCCCAATGCCACCTTTGCCAAACTGGTCGGCCCTATCATCACCTATCTGTTACCCCTGTTAATCGGTTATACCGGGGGACGCCTGATCGGTGGGGAGCGCGGTGGCGTGGTGGGCGCTATTACCACCATGGGCGTGATTATCGGCAGTTCGATCCCCATGCTGATGGGGGCCATGATCGCAGGTCCTCTGGGAGGCTGGTGTATCAAACGCTTTGACCAGTGGAGTGAAGGGAAAATCAAAAGCGGCTTTGAGATGCTGGTAAATAACTTCTCTGCCGGGATTATTGGCGGTATTCTGGCTTTGCTGGCCTTTCTGGCGATTGGCCCTATGGTCGAGTCTCTTTCCGCCATGCTGGCGGCAGGCGTCAATATCATGGTGCAGCACAATTTGTTACCGCTCACCTCTGTTTTTGTGGAACCTGCCAAAATCCTGTTTCTGAACAATGCCATCAACCACGGGATATTCTCTCCACTGGGCATTCAGCAGGCGGCCGATACCGGTAAATCGATCTTTTTTCTGATTGAAGCCAATCCCGGACCAGGGCTGGGTATCCTGCTCGCCTATCTGTTTTTTGGCCGTGGCAACGCGAAACAGTCTGCTCCCGGTGCCATCATTATCCACTTTCTCGGTGGCATCCATGAGATTTACTTTCCCTATGTGTTGATGAATCCCAGGCTGCTGCTGGCGGTTATTCTCGGCGGGATGACCGGGGTCTTTACACTGAATCTGTTTCAGGCAGGGTTGGTCTCCCCGGCTTCGCCTGGTTCTGTCTTTGCCGTATTGTTGATGACACCCAAAGCGTCACTGACAGGTGTTGTACTTTCGATTATTGCCGCCACGCTGGTCTCTTTTGTGGTAGCCAGCGTCATGTTGCGCACCGCGCCGGTCGGAGAACAGGAGCAGGATCTGGATCAGGCAACCGAGCGCAGCCGGGCGATGAAAAATGCGGCCCGGAAGCCAGCCAGCACTACTGTCGCCGCTACCCCGACACCTCAGTTGTCCGCAGAGGCTGATTTCAGTCAGGTCAGCACGATTATTGTCGCCTGTGATGCCGGTATGGGCTCCAGCGCTATGGGGGCCAGTCTGCTACGTAAGAAAATTGAGGCAGCGGGCCTGCACTCGCTAGCGGTGAGCCACAAAGCCATTAACGATCTGCCGGACAACGCCGATATCGTGATCACCCACAGGGATCTGACCCCGAGAGCACGCCAGCACGCCCCTGCGGCTCACCATATTTCGCTGCAAAGTTTCCTCGATGGACAGCTTTACAGCGAGCTGGTAACTCAACTATTGGCCGCCAGATATCCCAATGCGGCCAATGACCCGCGTCTGTTTCATGCCTCTTCTGTGGCGGCCAATGATGATCTGTTTGATGTCAGTGCCGAGCCCGCACTATTTCGCCTGAGTAGACAAGATATTTTTCTGAATTTACCGGCCCGGGATAAACAGCAGGCGATTCGTTTTGCAGGGGAACAACTGGTTGCCAATGGTTATGTCACAGCGGACTATATCGACGCGATGCTGGAACGTGAAGCGCTCAACTCCACCTATTTGGGGGAGAATATCGCCGTGCCCCATGGCACCATTGCCGCTAAGGAGAGTGTTGTGCGTACCGGTATCGTGATCTGCCAATATCCTGAAGGTGTTCCTTTTGGCTCTGACCCGGATGAGCTGGCGCGCCTGGTAATCGGTATCGCAGCCCATAACGATGAGCATATTCAGGTAATCACGCGTCTGACCAATCTGCTGGACGATGAAGAGACGCGGCAACGTCTGTTTACCACCTCTCACCCTGAGGAAATCTTACAACTGCTGGCTAAGGAACAGGCGGCATAATCCGTCGGGAGAGATAAAGATGAAAGCATTACATTTTGGTGCCGGTAATATCGGTCGTGGTTTTATTGGCAAGGTGCTGGCGGATTCTGCTGCTGAGGTT
Organism: Enterobacteriaceae bacterium; assembly: GCA_051651345.1. Lineage (GTDB taxonomy): Bacteria > Pseudomonadota > Gammaproteobacteria > Enterobacterales > JBOFSC01 > JBOFSC01. The sequence continues at coordinate 2,525 of JBOFSC010000210.1, read as the reverse complement.
ACCTTTGCTGACGTCAATCAGCAACTGGTTGATCAATTGCAACACCAGCAGCGCTATCGGGTCAATATTGTCGGCGAGCACCCATATCAGGAGTGGGTGCAGCAGATTAGGGCCATTCACAGTAACAGCCCCGATGCCATTGAGCATATTGCCAAGGCAGATATTATTACCACTGCGGTCGGTGCTCAGGTACTGCCTAAGATTGCGGCCATCGTGGCTCAGGGGTTGATGGTCCGCCATGCCCGGGGGAATCATCAGCCGCTGAATATTATCGCCTGTGAAAATATGCTGCGCGGCACCAGTCAGCTTAAACAACATGTGTTAAGCCTGGTCCCCAATGAATTGCATCCCTGGATCGAGGAGTATATTGGCTTTGTGGATTCCGCCGTTGATCGCATTGTCCCCCCTGCCCCTGCGGCTAACGATGAGCCCCTGGCGGTAACGGTGGAACCTTTTAGTGAATGGATTGTTGATCACAACCAGTTTAAGGGCCCGCTGCCAGCCATTACAGGGATGCAATCTACTCAACAGTTGCAGGCTTATATTGAGAGAAAGCTGTTCACCCTGAACACAGGACACGCTATCACCGCTTACCTGGGACAAAGGGCTCACTATCAGACAATCCGTGAAGCTATTCTGGATCCAGAGATAGGGCAGCAAGTTTACGGCGCTATGCAGGAGAGCGGTGCGGTGCTGATCCAACGTTACCAGTTTGCCCCGCAGCAACATGCAAACTATATCGATCAGATTATTGAACGGTTTCGTAATCCCAGTTTGCAGGATGAGGTGACGCGAGTCGGCCGCCAACCACTACGCAAACTGGGTTATCATGATCGCCTGATCCAGCCTCTGCTAGGTACAGTGCACTATCAACTGCCTCACCGCTATCTGCTACAGGGTATCGCTGCGGCGCTGCATTATCGCAATAAGGATGATCAGGAGGCTCAAACCATGGCGGAACTGCTGGCAAGAGGGGTGGAGCGCGCTGTCGCTGAAATCTGCGGTCTGGCTGACTATCCGCAACTGGTCGAGTCGATTGCAGAGCAGTATCGGGGGATGGATATTGGTTAAAGGACTTTGCTCCCTCCCCTGACAAGGGGAGGGTTGGGGTGGGGTCACACACTTTAATGCAAACTCGCATTTAATTTCGGTGAATTACCCCCTCCCAACCTCCCCCTTGCCAGGGGGAGGAGCGAATGCTCCCACACAGGGTGAGGGGAAACACCCCGAAACGGTTATACTAAGCACATATGAATTGAACGAGATACAAACAGTGGAAAATCAGATTCTGGAGCAACTCAATGCACAGCAGGAGGTGATCCCTTTTATTGACACAGTGCTGGAGTGGGTTGAGCAGGCCATTGATCTGCAGATGTCGCAAGTTTTCCGCAAAGATGATTACGCCGTAAAATATGCCGTGGAGCCGTTGCTGGCTGGCAGTGGACCTCTGTCTGATCTGCCAGTACGCATCAAACTGGTCTATGCCCTGGGGGTGATCACGCGCAACGAATATGAAGATATTGAACTGCTCAGAACCCTGTATGGCAAACTCAGGCAAAGTCAGAACCATTGCGATTTTAATGACACCGTTTTGCTGGAACAGTTAAGTCAGTTGCACTGTCTGCAGGATTATCCCTCTCTGTTACGCCCTGCCAGCACGCTGGAGCCCTCCCTGGGTGCCATGCAGCAGCAACGTCAACGTCAGATTGTTCACTCAACCCTGGTGCTCTGTCTGACCGAGCTGATTAGCCGATTATGGCAAAAAAAGGCGTTCTGACCCCCGTGCCCTGGTATCTCTATATTGTACGCACCACCAGCGGTGTTTTATATACCGGTATTACCACCGATATTAGCCGCCGTATCAGTCAGCATGAGAGGGGCAAAGGGGCTAAAAATCTGCGTGGCAAAGGACCATTAACCCTGGTCTATCAACAGACGGTAGTCAGTCGCAGTGCCGCTTTACAGCTGGAATATCGCATCAAGCAACTCAGCAGGCAAAAAAAGGAGCAGTTGATAGCTGGCATGATCCAATTGTGAACTTTTATTTCAATATATTGTTGACACAACTCCTGTATCATTTTACCCTGCCATTTCGTTGACAACCAGTCTCTGAACCAGGCAGGAGAGAGAAATGATAAAAGAAACGATAAGCACCGAAAACGAGAGCAGCGGCGGTCTAACCCGATATCTCACAAGGTATAAAGAGTATGGGCTGATATTAACCGGAGTCTTACTGCTGTTTGTGATGTCACAAATTTCCATTCCTCTGCAACCTGTACCCGTTACCCTGCAAACTGTCGCGGTGATGCTAATTGGCCTGACCTGGCAGCGCGCTGCTGCGATCAAGACCGTCAGCGTCTATCTGTTGCTCGGTGCCATGGGCATGCCGCTGTTTGCGGATTTCAGTGCAGGTTATGGCGTATTTATGGGGCCCACTGGCGGCTATCTGGCCGGTTTTTTGTTAGCCGTGTGGGTGATGACCTCTGCGGGCAGCAGGCTTAATTATCAACGTTTTTTCCCGGCTT
>JBOFSC010000209.1:0-4910 GCA_051651345.1 Enterobacteriaceae bacterium | reverse complement strand
GTTGTGTTGGTTGTGTTGGTTGTTTTGGCGAATGATCATTTGATCATGATCACAGCACACTTTCCACTCTTTTTTCTAAAAATACGTCATTTTTTCTATCGTTATCAGTTGGTTGATCCTAAAGATCCTACGTATAAACGTACGCTAGTTTTGGCATCATTCTGGCGCAGTTTCGCCATATGCTGATTCCAGGGCGCTTTATACTGATCTGCCCACATATAGGAAAATGACAGGGTTCCGGCGCTACCATAATCGAAACTGGTTCCAGCCTCTGCACCGCGATAGGTGCCTGGCAGAAAACTCCAGTGGGGGGCCAACAGCGTTTGCCCTGTGGGTTGCAGATAACCTGCGCGCAACCAATAGTCTCCGGCTTTTAACTTAACGGCGGCTTTGTAGAAACTCACACCACTTTTATCACCGTTCCATTTTTCGTCCCAGGTATTACCTGCAGTACTGAAGCTGATCTCATCCGGGTGTGCTTTACTGCTGCTGGCGACTTTCCATGCGGCATATCCTCCGAGATCAATACCAAACCAGTCCGCAGCATAGCCGGAAGAGAAATCCAGTTGGGTATTGAAGGTGGAGTGGGAAAGATTGGTGGTGTATTTTTTATAGTCGTCGCTTTTAGGATCCATATCTTTGCGATCACGTTCACGCTGCCAGTAATAAATGGCTCCTGTCAGGGTTGAGTCATCAATAAATCCAGCCGCCTGAACAGGAGGCGCGATATACACTGAACCCGCCACTGTTGCTGCTGCGATCAATAGTGCCAGCACCTTATGCCGACTTCCAGGTCTTGTCATTACGCTAACCTCTTATCATTAATATTGTATAAGTAGCAACCTTGCCTAAAGCAACCATTTGTTAAATATTAACTAAATGTAATTTTAACCGTTTAAAAAACATGTCAGGTATAACCATATACTATTTTTCGCGACGCGAATTATCAAGCTATGAAGAGGGGAGAATTAACAAAGTATGATCAACAGCACAGAATCCTTATTTTTCTTCTTCAAAAAAACGCATTATTTTTTATTTTAAAAAACATTAAGTTATGATTTTATGAAAAAATAAATCATAAACAAAATCGCGGATAAAAAGATGTTATCGAACTGATTTACAGTTGATTTGGGATGATATTTTGTTATGCGAAAAATATCAATTTCACGCCTGACTCAGCTCCCTTTACGGGCATACTGGCAGGCAATGGCTATTTTTCTCAGTAGAGGACGATTCCGGTGATCGCATCTTGTTGATAGATCACCTGAGCATGCGCTGTTGTCAGATCGATACACCAAACCTGGCCCGCAAGATCGGCGATAAATGCACGCTTGCCAGAGAGATCTAAAGCAAGCCCAATGGCTTCAGCAAAGCCACGGCAAATAACCTGATGTTGCTGCAAACCTGCAGAAGTGATCCTGGCGCAGTTAAAGGAGTTGCCGTCGGGAGGCGCTCCGCGATCTGTCCAGTAAAGTACACGTTGTTGAACATCGATATCCAAATCGATCGGTTCGGGTAGATTATCCAGCAATAATTCAATATCTGTCCGGGTCGCAGCGGTTTCGCCAGCAGGTAATGCCAGACCAGCACGAAAGATGCGTCCTCTGTTGCCTTTGCTGGGGCCTTTTTGGGTCCAATAGAGGGTTTGAGTTATAGGATCAATAGTGATCCCGACGCATTGGTCGAAGATAGAACAAGGTACTGTGTTGCCAATTGTCAGGTCAATTAAAACGGTCAATTGTGTGCCATCGGTACGACAACACATCACTTTACCCCCTTCACGATCACACCAGTACAGCCGATCATCGCGCTGATCCAGGTACAACTGTTTGGGTGTTGTGATAGCGCCGTTGCCAACTAATAGCTTCCGATCGCTGCCATCAAGTCGGATAGATTCAATGGTCCCATCGGCTTGATCATAATTGGTGCCCATATTGGTCCAGTAAATTATCTGCCGCTGGCTATCAAACTGAATACCGTCCGGCGTACCCCCTTCCAGCGCCAGGACGGTGTGCGGCTCTGAACCATCACAGCTTATCGAGATAATGGCTGGAAGCTTTTTCAACAGGCAAAGGAGATGTTCTTTCGCCACGATATCTATCCCCATTATGATGATTGCGTGGATTGGGTTTTATGTGCCAGAGCCGATAATGCATTGAGCACCGCAATCTCTTGTTCATCGCGCTGTTTTGCAAGCTGTGGGATCTGCTGATAACCATAGCTTTGTTCTATTTGTTGCAACAAAATGTGTATGGTTTTTTCATCGAAACTGACGGGCATCTGTTGCTGTTCTTGCCATATCTGCTGCATTCCCGGAGCAAGATGCTCGATGAAATGTTGCAAGCCCTGTGGCCCTCCCGCCAGGTGAAAAGAGAGGAAAGGGCCTCCGGTTGCCCAGCGGATACCCACAGAGTGAGTGATCAGGCTGTCCAACTCATCTACTTTAATAACCCCCTGGGCAACCAGATTAACGCATTCACGGAATATGGCCGCTTGTAATCGGTTGACCACAAAATCGGGACACTCTTTTTCAATCTCAGCCGGAAACTTGCCCAGAGCCTGGTAAAATTGCATGGCTCTGGCCGTTAAGCTGGGGGGTGTCAGGGGATTAGGCACCACTTCTACTAAAGGGATCAGATGAGGAGGATTAAACGGATGGCCTACAATCAGCCGTTCTGGTTGAGCCATTTTGCTATTTTGCTGGCTGGCGGGATAATTGGAACTGGAAGAGAGTAACAGCGCATCTTTAGATGCCGCCTGCTCTACCTGCTGCCATAGTGAGGCTTTAAAATCACAGCGTTCCAGTGCGCTCTCCTGGATATAATCAGCCGAAGCTACGGCTCTGCTTAACTCAGACTCAAAACTCAGATGTGTTGTCAGTTGATCGGTTTTAAGCCCCAGTTGTTGCAGGGAAGGAATCGCTGCCTCGATATAGGCATAGACTTTATTTTTGATATCGGGCATGGGGTCATTAATGGTTACATGCATCCCATGCGCGAGAAAAAGTGTTGCCCAGGAAGAGCCAATCACGCCTGCACCGATGACGGTCGCCCTTTTTCCCGCCAGGGTAAATGGAACGGCTGGATGTGAATTTGACATCAAATTGACTCCTCACTTTTTCAGTAGATAAGACACACTAAAGCAGGTGAGTCAAATTACCCCAAATTAGCATCATTAATGTAATTATTTTGCAACAAATTATTATAGCTGGTGTGAACTAGATTGCACCAAAGCGGAAGCTGGAAACGCTCACGCCCCCCAGAAAGTGCTCCTCATGATAGACACAGACGCCGGGCTCTGTTTGCGCGGCACCAACGGCCACCATCAGCGGCAGCAGATGCTCTTCCCGTGGGTGAGACTGCCGTGCGCCGGGCGCTTGCGACCAGTTAAGCAGCCGTTGCCGACGCTCATCGGGGCTGACCTGGGTCACTGTCTCCTGCAACCAGGCATCAAAAGCTGAAGAGTATTGTTGTGCGCCTGGACCAAAATTACGCAGATTATGGTAACTAAGACCGCTGCCGATAATCAGGATATTCTCCTGGCGTAGTGGGGCCAGCAATTGTCCCATTTGCAGATGTAGATCGGGTTGCAGGCCCTGCTGCAGGGAGACCTGCACAACGGGAATATTGGCCTCAGGATACATCGGCTTCAGGGCAGAGTAACAGCCATGGTCAAAGCCACGCTGAGGGTCCAGTTGCACCGATAATCCCCCGGCACTCAGTAACTGCGCTATTCTGGCAGCGAGCGAAGGCGAACCGGGGGCAGGATACTGTATCTGATAGGTATATTCTGGAAAACCATAATAATCATAAATCATACCGGGCGCCGCGCTGGATGCGACGCTAAACCCCGGGGTTTCCCAGTGGGCGCTGATCATTACTATGGCTTCAGGTGGACGTTGTAGTTGCTGGCTGATAGCACTCAGAGAAGCCTCCAGATGCTGATAAGGCTCCCTGAAAGGCCCCTCCATATAAGGCCATGGACCGCCCCCATGTGAAACAAACCAGACAGGCATAAGATGTTGCATAAAATAACTCCTTTTTTATTCCGATGCGGGCTTATACATTGCCCTGTTTTAACCGTTTTTATTTTATTTGGTTTCCCACTGCTTCTGAATTCTGTCGGATAGCGACTGAAATAGTGTTTCTACATCTCCTGTCCACTCTCTGCTAAAGTGCGCATCTTTAAAGCGCATATCATACTTATCAATCCATTGAGAATCAATGGGGGAAGGATTGGCGGGATCAACATTACCAGAATGTTGCCAGTCCCAGATGTTCTGGCAGATGTGCTGTTGGCTTATAAATGGCGAAAGAAGCTTCGGCATAATCATCATCAAAGCTGCTATTTTTTTCTTTGAGTGGTTCACTGGCATTAGTCACTCGCATTTTAAATTGCCTTGATATGTTTATTCTTATTTCTCTGGGCGTCAGTGGAATTTCAGATATGGTGACACGCACCAAATCATGAGGTGAAGGACTGGCAGTCCCCACACGGCGAAATTCTGTTGAGCGGGAATACATATCTTTTACAGAGGATTGAGATGCACTGTCTGAAGGAACAGTCTGAGATGATGTTACTGCGCGAGTATACATAAGAATACACCAAATAAATAACCACATTAATATTATAGTTGCAAATTAGATGGGTGTTTGTTTTTAACCATATAAAAATCAGTTATATATATTTATCATCGCCGCTATCTTTGGTATCTGAAGGGGAGGTGATTTTAGCTGTGCCAGGTTTCCGCGCCAAATAGAAATCTATTGTGTCATCATATGTAGGTACTTAAGCTCATAACACATTGATGTACCTTTAATTCATTACAGGGTAAATACTAAGACCTAACGATAGCAACATACTTTTCTGATCTCGCCTGGGATGAGCTCGTTGACCATGAGTCGCAAAAA
>JBOFSC010000208.1:0-1120 GCA_051651345.1 Enterobacteriaceae bacterium | reverse complement strand
ATATACTCATCGCGTGCAGTGCCGGACCACCCCGGCGCTGACGCGCCACCCCTCCACGGAGGGGAATTGTTTCCCCCCTGCCAGCCACTTTTAGCAACCATCTTTTCTACCTGAGACAGGCATACATCTGCTGGATATTCTTTTGCCAGCCCAACAAATAGCGAATCACATTCTGGTAAAACCAGGGATTTGCCTGTAATAACTGCTCCAGTTTCTCTCTGTCTATCTCCAGGGTAGAGACCGCATCAAACAGTGCCCTGGCGCTGCTGCCTGATTGCAGGCCTTGCAGTGACTCCAGATTGATCACATCATCCGCTGACAGCAGATGCAGGGTACTAACCCAGCCACCATCAGAAGTGACAAACAGCTCCGCAAAGCCCTGTAAAATAAACTTTAAAGCCTCATCCGTCTGGTTTTCCTGGCTCAGCAGGCTCTCTTCGGCATGGTGGACCAGACGCATCGCTTTCGCCAGTTGCAACAGCATCTCCGGCGACAGTTGATTCATTACTGGCGAACGGGTCAGTAACTGGCAACGCTCACGGAATGCCTGCAGCAGCAGATCCGAAAACATCTGCAACTCTATTTGCGGCCACTCAAACTCCAGGGCTTGTAACAAGGCCGCCGTCTGGCTCTGTTTAACGGTAATATGGGTTTCTGGCTGTTGATCAAGCTGCCCCAGCCACCCCGCATGCAACATAAAGAGTTCGATATAGTGGCGATAGGTGCTGCAGGGCAGTTTTTGTTGCAACTGCTGGATAAACTCCATAATAGACACTTGCTGCAGTGAGCAGAGCGCTGTATCGCTGGCAAAAAGCGCTGCCAAATCACAGAGGTTGGGATTAAATACATGCCAGATGCCCTGAGCAGAACCCTTGCAGCGGAACAGTTTAATCACCGCATCTGCCGTGCAATCCACCGGCGAAATCTCAAACAGGGCCACCTCTTTGGCAATCAGCCCCAGATTGAGCATGCTACTGACACAGTTAAAGAAGGCGTTATCTTCAATATTTTCCTGGTTATGGTAACGCGTGGAGTGGATCGACTGATTACCCACCCGATAGATAGACGTGTTAACCCCCAGGTCACGATACTTAAGACAGAGGCGCTCGCCCTCATATTT